>CAIKYE010000043.1 GCA_903831585.1 uncultured Micrococcales bacterium
ATTGACACCGCAGACGTTTATAGCGAGTGGGGCGAAGGCCACGTCGGTGGCGAGAGCGAAAGTGTTATCGGCAGCTGGTTGAAATCTCGCGCGAGCACCGACGACGTCGTGATCGCAACCAAGGTTTCGAAACTCAGCACTAGACCGGGGCTTGGCCGAGCCAACATCTTGGCGGCTTGCGACGACTCGCTGCGCAGACTGGGCCGCGATCACATCGACCTCTACTACGCGCACGATGACGACAAAGACACTCCGCTTGAAGAGTCCCTTGCAGCCTTCACCGAATTGCAGCAGGCCGGCAAGATTCGCTTCGCCGCGGCTAGCAATTACACGGGAGCGCGCCTGCTCGAGGCTGCACAAATTTCCAAGGAGCAGGGCCTGATTCAATACTCAGCGCTGCAGAATCACTACAACCTGCTCGAGCGAGAAGAATACGAACGAGACAGTGTGCCAGCGCTAGCCGAACTCGGCATCGAGGGTGTCCCGTTCTTTGGCTTGGCTCGCGGATTCTTATCTGGCAAATATCGCGAAGGTGTTGAGGTCGAATCGGTGCGAGCCACCGGTGTCACCAAATACACCAACGAACACGGCTGGGCCGTGCTCGCCAAACTTGATCGCCTGGCCAACCACCGCTCGGTGAGCCTCTCGGCCATCGCCCTGGCCTGGTTGCGTCAGCAGCCATCCGTTGCAGCACCCATAGCCAGCGCTCGAACGACAGAGCAACTTCGCGAAATTATGACCCATGTGAACCTGACCGCAGAAGAGCTGCAATTTCTAACTGACTGAGTGTTTGCTGACAAAGGAATAGCCTCGCTTGGCCAATGGTTAGGCTAAGAGAAGCCCAAACCAGCCCCGATCTAAGGAATTTCGTGCATCGTTTAGCCAAACTCAGTCTTGCCAACCGCTCGGTCGTTGCCTTAATTACAGCCATCATCGCTGTCTTTGGCTTCGTTTCTTTGGGCTCGCTCAAACAAGAGCTGATTCCGAGCATTGAGACCCCACAGGCAGCAATCGTCACGACTTATATCGGCGCATCGCCCGAGGTCATCGACAAGCAGGTAAGCCAGCCAATCGATACGGCTGTGCGAGCTCTAGACGGTCTGGTGTCTTCGACCACAACTTCGAGAAGTAACATCTCGATTGTTCGCGTCGAGTTTGACTACGGAACTTCAACGGCAAAAGTTACCGAGAAGATCAATGCGGCCCTCGCTTCGGTAACCCTTCCGAGTGATGCAAGCGCACGAGTGTTGAGCGGTTCGTTCGACACTGTTCCAATCATCGTGCTCGGCGTTTCGGCTGACAGTGGAAACAACGCGGAGCTCGAAAAGATCTTTGCCGACATTGCCAGGTCTGAATTCTCGGGCATCAGCGGTGTTCGCGACGTAGCCGTTTCGGGAGTCGTCGAGAAGCGCGTAAACCTAAAGTTCAACCAGTCTGTGTTGACCGCTAACGGACTTTCTAGTCAATCGGTGATCTCTGCTCTGCAGGCAAACGGATTCGTAATTCCTGCCGGGACCATCGACGATGGCAACGGAACCATTTCGGTTGAGGTTGGAACACCGGTCAATTCACTTGCAGACTTCAAGAACCTGCCACTTATTGGCAGCAAGACAACCGTCAGCTCACCAACCACCGGTTTTCCTACCTCGGGCTTTCCAACCGGAAGTATCCCTGGCGGAATCACGATTCCAACTTCACCGACCGTGAGCACAAGCGTGACTGCGCTTCGCATTAGCGATGTTGCAACTGTCACCTACGACAAGTCGCCGGTCACCTCTATTTCTAGGGTGAACGGCAAGGCAACACTTTCTCTGTCAATCACCAAGACCCAGGATGCAAACACTGTTTCGGTCTCACACGCCGTGCAAGACAAGCTCGATGATTTCAAGAAGAAGCTCGGCGCGGTGACAATCGTGACCGTTTTCGATCAGGCTCCGTTTGTTGAAAAGTCACTCGAAAACCTAGCCACCGAGGGAACCCTCGGTCTCGCGTTCGCAATCGTGGTCATCCTGGTGTTCTTGCTATCGGTTCGTTCAACGATTGTCACGGCCATCTCGATTCCAACCTCGGTGCTAATCACCTTTATCGGCCTCGGATTCTTCGGCTACTCGCTGAACCTATTTACCCTGAGCGCGCTGACCATCGCAATCGGCCGTGTGGTTGATGACTCGATCGTGGTTATTGAGAACATCAACCGACACCTCGCCTATGGCGAACCAAAGAAGAAGGCCATCCTTCGCGCTGTGCGCGAGGTGGCCACTGCCATTACGGCAGCAACAATCACCACGGTTGCAGTGTTCTTGCCGATCACTTTCGTTGGCGGCCTAATCGGCGAGCTATTCAGACCGTTCGGCTTCACTTTCGCCATCGCACTGATTGCATCGCTAGTGGTCTCGTTGACCATCGTTCCGGTTCTCGCATACTGGTTCCTCAAGGCTCCGGCCCAGCAGGTTCACAAGGATGAAGCCGCTGCGAAAGCCTACGAAGACAAAATTCGTACCGAAGAAGAAGCTCGTGAGCGCAAGTCTTGGTTGCAGCGCGGCTACCTGCCGATTCTCTCTTGGACGCAGCGTCGCCCGGTTCTAACTCTTTCGGCCGCCTTCGTGGTCTTGGTTTTGACCTTCGGATCATCATCGCTCTTGAAAACAGACTTCATTGGTTCAAGCGGTTCGACGACTTTCGTCATCAACCAGACTTTGACATCTGGCGCGACTTTGAAACAACAGGATGATGCCGCTGCGAAAATCGAGGGCATTCTTCTTTCTTACGACGAAATCACTGTGGTTCAGACCACGATCGGTTCGTCGGGTGACGGTCGTGTTGCCTTCGGTGGATCAGCCGGCGGAATCAGCATTCAGGTCACAGCCGAAGACGGTGCCGACCAGATTGCGCTTCAAGACAAGTTGACCGCGCAGTTCGCCAAAGACTCTTCACTAGGTGAAGTGAAAATTGGCGGTGGCGGAGGTCCAGCCATTGGCGGCGGAAGTACCATCGACATCAAGCTGAGCGCTTCGAACGACGAATTGCTAAACGCGGGAATCACAGCGGTGCAGGCTGCGATGGTTGGCACGAAGGACGCCGGTGAGATTACCAACTCGCTCGCCGACAAGCAGCGCACTCTTCGCGTCACAGTCGACCGCATGGCTGCAGCACGCAGTGGTCTAACCGAAATTGCAATCGGCGGAATCGTTTCATCGGCGATGAAACCATCAAGCATCGGCAAGGTTAACCTGGACGGTGTTTCGACGGCAATCTACGTTGTGAAGACTGATCTTGCCGACACGGTTGCAGAGGTAAAGAACATTTCGATTCCAACCGCAACCGGCCCGGTTCGACTTTCAACGTTGGCCGATATCGAAGAGGTTGAAGTGCCAACTGCAATCTCAACCGAAAAGGGTGACCGCAGCGCAAAGGTCTCTATTGCCCCGACCGGCGACAACCTGGGAGCAATCACCGCAGACGTAACCAAGCGTCTCGAAGGCGTTGAGCTGCCGGCCGGTGTCACGGCAACTATCGGTGGTGTCTCGGCTTCACAGGCAGACTCGTTCTCTCAGCTCGGCGTTGCGCTTTTGGCAGCAATCGCGATCGTGTTCATCGTTATGGTGGCTACCTTCTCGAGCATCGTGCAGCCGCTTATTCTGTTGATCTCGATACCGTTCGCGGCTACCGGTGCCATCGGATTCTTGCTCGCAACCGACACCCCGCTTGGCGTATCGGCAATCATCGGAATGCTCTTGCTAGTCGGTGTTGTGGTCACCAACGCGATTGTCTTGATAGACCTGATCAACCACTACCGTCGCGAGGGCAAACCAACCCAGCAAGCAATCATGGATGGGGCTCGCCAGCGCCTGCGACCAATCTTGATGACGGCCCTTGCCACCATCTTTGCGCTAACGCCTTTGGCGGTCGGCTTGACCGGCAGCGGCGGGTTTATTTCGCAGCCGCTGGCAATCGTGGTTATCGGTGGACTCTTCTCGTCAACCGTGTTGACCCTGGTTATCGTGCCGGTGCTCTACTGGTTGGTTGAGGGTCGCAAAGAACGCAAGGCTCTTCGCAAGGCAGGCAAGACTCCAAAGCCAGATAAGCCGGCAAAGCCAAGCCGCAAGGCAAAGACCGCATAACAAGCGGTTTAGAATTAGGGAGGTCTCAGATGTCTGAGGCCTCCCTTATTTTTTAGGCGTGATTAACATTTCAGACAACCTCGTATGGATCGACTGCGAAATGACCGGGCTCAACCCCGAAGTCGACTGCCTAGTTGAAATCGCAGTTGTCATCACCAACTCAGAGCTCGAGATTCTCGACGAGGGAATCGACATCGTAATCAAGCCAACCGCCGAGGGTCTTGCCAACATGGGCGAATTCGTGACCAACATGCACACCGAGAGTGGGCTCATCCGTGAGTTTGAACACGGCCTCGACTTGGCAGACGCCGAGCAGATAGTTCTCGAATACGTAAAGCGCTTCGTTCCAGAGGCTCGCACCGCTCCCCTTGCCGGCAACACAATCGGCACAGACCGCATGTTCATCAACCGCTACATGCCCGAGCTCGATTCTCATCTGCACTACCGAAACATCGATGTGTCTTCGGTGAAAGAACTCAGTCGTCGCTGGTTCCCGAGGGTTTACTTCAACCTGCCAAAGAAAGACGGCGGGCATCGAGCTCTCGCAGACATCCTCGAGTCGATCAAAGAACTTCAGTATTACCGCAAGACCGTGTTTGTAGAGCAGCCCGGTCCAAATAGCGAGGCCGCCAAGGCTGTTGCCTCGAGCCTCGACGCAGACTAGACCCACGTTAGCCCGCCTGTTAGAATTGGGCGGTTGTCGTGATTAGTCGCGATACATGGTGGGTATAGCTCAGATGGTAGAGCACCTGGTTGTGGTCCAGGGGGCCGCGGGTTCAAGTCCCGTTACTCACCCCAACGCAAATAAAAACCCCTGAGAGTAAATCTCAGGGGTTTTGTTCGTTGGGGTGAATCCTATTTTCTAGCCCGCAAATTCAGCACAAAGCGATGCCCAACCCATCCGGCTAAACCCCAGGTTGCTGCCACGAGTGCCATGAGGCCGAGCACCATAAACATGATCAGGTTATCGAGCGGGTTGCCACCCTCCCAGTCGGTTACAAAGATTGGGCTTCGCAAGGTTAGATAGAGCGCTAGCGCAGCCAGCGCAGTCAAGCCGAAAGCCAGGTTCACCCAGTTATCTTTGCTTCGACGACCCGCACGCCATGAGTTTCGTGAAACACCATAGCCAATAATTGGCAATCCAAAGAACGTCGCAATTGGGCCGGCAAGAACTACAACAATCGGCAGCACCAATGCAAGAATCAGGATCTTCTTGGGTGTTGAAAGTGCTTGAAAGCTATGGATCAGCTTCATTGGATTACTTATTTGCCATCTCAATTAGCAGTTCGCGAACACGAGCGGCATCTGCCGAACCAGCCATAGCCTTCATGACCGCTCCGATAACTTGACCGGCAGCCTGCATGCGTCCCTCACGAATCGCAGGAATCACATCAGGCTGAGTTGCGAGGGCTGCCTCGATAGCGGCGATTAGTGCGCCGTCATCAGAAACAACTTCCAGACCACGAGCAGCAACAACTTCAGCGGGTGAACCCTCGCCCGCAAGAACGTATCCGAGAACTTCGCGCGCCAAACGGTCGTTGATCTTGCCGTCTTCGATTAGCTTGGCAAGCTCGGCAACCTGAGC
>CAIKYE010000044.1 GCA_903831585.1 uncultured Micrococcales bacterium
GCACGGCCGACCAAGAGCGCGAGACCCGCGAGAGCATGCAGAGCTTCATGGGTGACGCCTCGCACGAACTGCGCACCCCGCTAACCGTGATCAAGGGTTATGCCGAACTGCTTGCCAAATCGGGGGCAAAAACCAGCGCTGAGCAGCGTGAGCGGGCCTACTCGCGGATTGTCGAGCAAGTTAACCGCATGGATGAAACCATCACCGGCCTGCTGCAACTGGCCGAAGTGGGCTCGGTGTCTAGCAACACCTTTGCCCGAGTTGAGCTGGCACCCCTGGTGGCTGCCGCAGCAGAAGACCTTCAGGCCACATCGCCGAAACGCAAGATTGACACCCAATTGGCCCAGGTGGGCGTTTCGGGCTCGATCGAGCTGCTGCGGCGGTTGCTCGAAAATGCCACCGGCAACATCATGCGCCACACCTCGCCAACCGATCGGGTGCGAATGACCCTGGCTGCCGAGCGACGCGTGGCGGTTTTGACCATCGAAGATGCCGGTGGCGGCCTGCCGGCTGACGCATACGTCAAGGGTGTTCAGGGTTTCAGGCGATTCGACGAGTCGCGCAGCCGCGAGACCGGCGGCACCGGCTTGGGCATGACCCTGATGAAGTCGATCGTTGAGGCTCACGGCGGGCAGCTGTCGATTGCCCCTAGCGACCTCGGTGGGCTAAAACTCGAAATCAGGCTGCCCTTAAACTAAAGAAATGGCAAAGACCGTTTCGTTTGACTCACTCCCCCGTGAGATTCGCACGGCGCTCTATCGCATCGATGAGCCCGAGTGTTTTTCGGTTGAGCGCAGTCGCCACGAAGCCATCACTGTAGTCAACAAACGCCTCTCTCGCGTTTACAAGTTTGTTCGCAAGAACAAAAAACTTGTTCTTCTACTCGATAAAGAAATCGACAATCTGATTCTTCTTCGCAACAAAAAGATTTCTGCGCCAACGGTTTTGAATCGTCAAACCCTGAAGCAATACGACATGGTTTCTTATGCCTATGTCGACGGTGACATTGTGGCAAGCAGCATGATGGTGAAACACGCCAAGATGCTCGCCGATGCTCATCGCAAGCTGCACCTGGCTTTTGAACGTGAGGGCAAATCGAAGCTTGCAGACTGGAACTCGGCCAGAATGTTGAAGCCGATATTCTCAAAGACCAACGCCGCCGACTACTCACCCGAGTTGGTCAAGTATGCGCGTTCGATAGCGAAGGCACTAAAGGCACACGAGCTATCTCGCGAAGACATCACTTTTATTCACAGCGACAGCCATCTTTCGAACGTCGTCTTTCAACCAGAACGCGCGGTTCTAATCGATTGGGCAGAAGCCGGTTGGGCATCGAAGTTTTTCGAACTAGGTGTGGCAATTCACGCCATGCTTTATGAAAAGAAGGCTATGCAGAAAGACCTAATCGTTGCCTATCTGAACGAGTACTTCGAGGTTGGCAAGATTACCGAGCGAGATGTTCAGTTAATCGAACTTCACGTGAAGCTTCGCTACCTCGAAGGCGCCACCTGGCACCTGCTCGAGTCGAGAGAAGACCAGCTGCTCAACAAGGCGCGCTATGCCAAGTTTGTCGATAACTCTTGGC
>CAIKYE010000045.1 GCA_903831585.1 uncultured Micrococcales bacterium
CCACGAACCGAAAAGATTTGAACCTGTGAATCTAAGCTGCGTTGTTGAGATTCAATTCGGCCTGTTTTACGGCGGCCATAACTATTGACGAGGAATAGCCCTTGCGAGCCAGGTAGCCATTGAGCCTTCTCTGGCGCACCGAGTATTCGAGATTAGCCATTCGAACTATGCGCTTGTTGGCTAGTTCGATTGCCATCTCAAACTCGGTCTCGACGGTGATTTCGGAGGTGACCTGTTCGACAATGGTGGCTTCTACGCCTTTTTGGTTCAATTCGCGCTTTATGGCCGATTTTGCAAGTCCTTTGAATTTTTGCCGTGAATTCACAACCGTTTCGGCATAGGCAACGTCGTCGATAAGTCCAACCTCGATGAAGCGTTCGATCATGGCTTCGGCTATCTCTGCATCAATTTCTCGCCGCTCGAGAATTTGCTTCAGAGTGTGAGCTGACTTTGCTCCGCGAGCGAGTTGGTAGAGCAGGACATTTCTAGCACGCTGCTCTTGGCGCTCGGGAGAAAGCTTTCGGGGTGCCTCGCCGGTTTCATTCTTAGAGGGATACCTCTTCTTGAAACCAGCGGGAGCACCCCGTCGACTTGAGTTCATGATTGCTAGCTTGCGCTGGCTGCCTTTGGAGCCTTCGCCGGTGCCTCTTCGACAGAGACTTCAGCTTCTTCGACTGGAAGATCGGCTACGGCCTTAGGAACACCGATGCCTAGCTTCTGCTTGATCTTTTTCTCGATTTCGTTTGCAACCTCAGGGTTAGCAATTAGGTAGCCGCGAGAATTCTCTTTGCCCTGACCCAACTGCTCACCCTCGTAGGTGTACCAGGCACCTGACTTCTTGACGATTTCCTGGTCAACACCAAAGTCGAGAAGTGAGCCTTCACGTGAGATTCCAACACCGTAAATAATGTCGAACTCGGCCTGCTTGAAAGGCGAAGCCATCTTGTTCTTGACTACCTTTACGCGGGTGCGGTTTCCGACGGCTTCTGTTCCGTCTTTCAAAGTCTCAATGCGGCGAATGTCTAGTCGAATCGAAGCGTAAAACTTCAATGCTTTTCCACCGGCGGTAGTTTCTGGACTACCGAAAAATACACCGATCTTTTCACGCAACTGGTTGATGAAGATCATCGTTGTTCCGGTTGTGCTAAGTGCACCGGTTAGCTTTCTCAGCGCCTGCGACATTAGTCGCGCCTGAAGACCAACGTGAGCATCGCCCATCTCGCCTTCGATTTCTGCTCTAGGAACAAGAGCGGCAACCGAGTCGATAACGATGACATCGAGTGAGCCTGATCGCACAAGCATGTCTGCAATTTCGAGGGCTTGTTCACCTGTGTCAGGTTGGCTCACCAATAGTTCATCGATGTTGACGCCAAGCGCTTGTGCGTAAACCGGGTCGAGCGCGTGCTCGGCATCGATGAAGGCAGCGGTGCCACCGTTTCTTTGAGCATTGGCGATGGCGTGAAGAGCGACCGTGGTCTTACCCGAAGACTCTGGGCCGTAAATCTCGACGATTCGACCCTTTGGCAGTCCGCCAATACCGAGTGCAACGTCTAGTGCGATTGAGCCGGTCGAGATTACCTCTACCGGGGCGCGCTCGTCTGAGCCGAGGCGCATGATGGAGCCTTTTCCGAACTGACGGTCGATCTGAGCTAGTGCTGTATCGAGGGCCTTTTCGCGATCTGATGGTGATGGCATTTGAGCTTCTTTCTGACTGCTTCTGTTTCAACTGACACTAGATGTGACATCGGACATTTACTTGGTCATCGCAGCTTCTGTTGAGAACTTACCCCTCAAAGTTGCTTGTTAGCAGGCTAGCAGGTTTCGAACAGATTTTCGAACAATATTTGATTTGGCGTGTCGCTAATTCGTCTTTTTGTTCTTAGTCGGTTTTCCGTGCCATCTATCCTTGGGGACTCCCGAAACCGAGCAAATGGCTAGCCAGACGGCCTTTGGGTCTTCTCCGTCATCAAGACACTGCTGCCCAGTGCGATCGGCCAGCGGCTGAAGAACTAGGTCTTTGAGCAGCACGGCGGCGTAGGCGTCGCCAAACTCATCGTTTAGAAGGTCTTGAAACTGACTGAGTTTCACGCTGAAAAGGGGCTATTTTGCCGGCTGGTTTGCCGAGCTGCCGCTAGAGCTGCCAAGCAGGAATGCGTCAAATTCATCGAGTTCAACGTCGGCGAATTGACGACCGGTGATTGAGGCATCGAAGGTCTCAGGAACTAGGTCTGGAACAACAACACCCTCGAGAATCGCTAGGCGATCGCTGACCTCGCGCAGGATCACAGAAACCGGGGTGTCTAGGGCGTCGGCCAAAGAGGCCAAAATCTCAGAAGAAGCCTCTTTTTGTCCGCGCTCAACCTCGCTCAGGTAGCCGAGTGCAACGTTTGCTCGCGCTGCGACCTGGCGCAGCGTTTGACCCTTCTGGGTGCGGAAATCACGCAAAACGTCGCCGATTTCTTGACGAATAAGTGCCATCTGGGCCTCCTTCAAAATCAATTTAGTGGGTACCTGCGACAAAAATACTCAAAGTGTCTGAAAGTTGCCTGATTGTCGCTCAAGTTAGAACCATTGGTCCGGCTCAGTTAGTCCCGATTTAGTTGACTTTGCCATGGCTTCGGCAGAATCTAGCTGCTGGCTTGAAGCACTGACTGCAGCAGGCGCGCGGCCGCAATTGCCGACTGCTCGCGAATCTCGGTGCGACTGCCCGAGAGTGTCAACTCGAGAACCTCAACCTCATGCCCCGGCACCTGAACTGCAACGAAGACCAATCCCTGAGGTTTTGGCGCTAGATTGCCGAGGTTCGAAGCGTTCGGTGACTCACTGGCCATGCCTGTGGTCGAAATCGAAACCAAAAGTTCTGGCTCAATATTGGCCTGAAGCGCGAAGAGTTCTAGAGCTCCCGAAGCCATGGCAATCGCAACTTCTGAGCTGACCGCTCCCCTGGCCTTGAGCAATTCTGCTGAGACACCGAGAAGATTTTGTTTGACCGAATCTTGGTATGCCACGACGGATCCGAGAAAAACTCTCGAGGCACCTTCTATCGCAACAAAGCTTGAACTCAACAATCCACCGGTTAGGGACTCGGCGATTGCAAGTTTGTAGCCGCGCGATTCGAGTTCTGCTAACAGCGCTTCGAATAGATTGCTCTCCAGCTGGCTTGCGCTCATCGGCGCAACTTCAACTCGGCATCGATGTATTGAATTGCGGTAATGATTGTGACAAACAGTGCGAAGTAAATGAGCACCATCTCAATCGGAATGAGCCATGGAAAGTAGTAGTCAAATGGAGAAAGCAAAAAACCAATAGCAATCGACTGCATAACGGTCTTGAACTTTCCGCCTGGCGAGGCTGCCAAAACTCGGCGCTTGGCAACCACAAGTCGATAGATGGTTATCGCGAACTCGCGAAACAGAATTGCACCGGTGATAAACCAGCTCAATTCGCCCAATATCGATAGTGAAACCAGAGCGCCACCAATTAGCGCCTTGTCAGCGATGGGGTCTAGGAGTTTTCCCAAGTTTGTGATCAGGTTGCGCTTGCGAGCTATAGCGCCATCAATGCCATCGGTTGATATTGCAATGACAAAAATTGCCGTGGCCACCCAGCGCTCAACACCGCTTTTTTCGGGAGAAGCAAACAGCAGGGTTATGAATACCGGAACCAAAAGGATGCGCAGCAAAGTGATGCTATTTGGGAGGTTGAGGCCGAATGCCACTAGTTTCGACCCGTCAACTGCCACGCGTCTTCGTCGCCGTCATCGTCGTCGTCGTTTGCACGAGCCACGAAGTCGGCCGGGTCTCCGGCTGCCAAAGATTCAAAACCTTGGCTCTCAGACTCGATTTCACGCGCGGCTTGGGTAACCGCCGCAGCAGCCTTGGCCCCGGGTTCGCCGCGCAACTGCGCCAGAATCATCGCGAGGTCTTCTGGGCGAACCATGACATCGCGGGCTTTAGAGCCTTCGCTCGGGCCCACGATATTGCGCGATTCCAGTAGATCCATGAGTCTTCCGGCTTTAGCGAAACCAACGCGCAGTTTGCGTTGCAGCATCGAGGTCGAGCCAAATTGTGAATTGATGATTAACTCGGCAGCCTGCAGCAGCACATCCAGGTCGTCACCGATGTCTGCATCAACAACGCGTGAAGTCTTAACCTCGACCACGTCTTCGCGGTACTCGGGTTTCATCTGAGCTTTTACGTGATCGACGACTCGCTGCATTTCGTCTTCTGCTAACCAAGCGCTTTGAACACGGATGGGTTTGTTGGTTCCCATCGGCGAGAACAAAGCATCGCCCTGACCGACAAGTTTCTCTGCACCGGTCTGATCGAGAATGACTCGCGAGTCGGTTATCGAAGAAACCGAGAAAGCCAATCGGCTTGGAACGTTTGCCTTGATCAAGCCGGTCACAACATCAACCGATGGGCGCTGGGTCGCCAAGACGAGGTGGATTCCCGAGGCACGAGCCAGCTGAGTAATTCGCACAATTGAATCTTCAACATCTCTAGGAGCAACAATCATTAGGTCGGCCAACTCATCGACGACGACAAGAAGGTATGGGTATGGCTGAAGTTTGCGATCGCTACCTTCGGGCAGATTGACCTCACCGGCAACGACGGCTCGGTTGAAATCATCGATGTGCTTGAAACCGAAGGATGCGAGGTCGTCGTAGCGCGAGTCCATCTCTTTGACAACCCACTGAAGAATTTCTGCGGCCTTCTTTGCGTCAGTCACGATTGGCGTGATTAGGTGAGGCACGCCCTGGTATGCAGAGAGCTCAACTCGCTTCGGGTCAACCAGAATCATTCGAACTTCTGCCGGCTTGGCGCGCATGAGAATCGATGTGATCATCGAGTTGATGAAGCTCGACTTTCCGGCTCCGGTAGCACCAGCCACTAGCAAGTGCGGCATCTTGGCCAGGTTGGCAACAACGAATCCACCTTCGACGTCTTTGCCAACGCCGATGGTCAGAGGGTGCAGGCTCTGCTTGGCAACAGGTGATCGAAGCACATCGCCGAGAGAGACAATCTCGCGGTCAGTGTTTGGAATTTCTATTCCGATAAGAGACTTACCCGGAATCGGTGCAAGGATGCGAACCTCGTTGCTTGCGACCGCGTAAGAAATGTTGTTGCTCAATCGAGTGACAGCCTCAACCTTGACACCGGCGGCGAGCTCGACTTCGTAACGCGTAACTGTTGGGCCGCGCGAGAAGCCAACAACCTTGGCGGCAATATCGAATTCGGTGAAGACGCTGTCGATTGCCACAACTATGGCGTCATTCGCGGCGGTCTTGGCCTTGGGCGGAGTGCCCGGAGTTAGCAAATCGTTTGCGGGCAAGACATAGGGACGCATTCGAAGAGGTTTAGCCGGTTCAACTTTGGCAACCGGCACACTCTGTGTTTCTGCTTCTTCTTCGGCAACGATTTCGATGGGTTCTGTCTTCGGTTCTTCGGTGTCTACCGAAGGCACATTCAAGTCGGTCGGTTGATTGAAGAGAGCGTCTAAACCATCAACATCGTGAGTCTGCCCATCATCTGTCAGCACCGCTTTTTCAAAAGCGCCGTCGGCGTCTCTCGAGCGACGCCACCAGGGAACCTTAGTGCCGTCGAACGCTTCTAACATTTCTTCGTCTTCAGGTTCTGCTTCGGATTTCTCTTTTGCGGCGCCGAATAGGTAGTGCTTGAGTTCAGCAAGCCGTTCGCCAATTCTGGTTGGCGAGGTCTTGCTCATAATCAAAATTGACCCGATCGAAATCAGGGCCATAACTGGCACCGCACCCCACACCGTGATGGTGTTCAAGAATGGCCACGAAATCAACCAGCCGAACAGGCCACCGTTATAGGCAAGCTTCCATTCGCCATCGCTCGGAACCGGTTGACTGCCAAGCAGATGAAAGAAGCCGCTGATCGAAACGAGCAGCAAGAACAGACCCACGCCGATTCGGCCGTTTTCTTTGACTGTCGACGGATGACGCATGAGATAAATTGCAAAAATCACCATGACGACAGGCAGAGCAAGCGCTAACTTTCCGAAGAGCAAACCGAAAGTGACAACGTGCAAGCCAAGGGCCCAACCCTCATTGATCAAAAACCAGCTGAAGCCTGCACCGGCAATACCAAGCAGAAACAAGAAGAACGGGATTCCGTCGCGTCGGTCTTCTTTGGCGATTTTGTCTGGGCTGAGTGCCCTGGCCGCTGCCCCTAACGAGTGGGCCAAGACCAGGTAAATTCGGGTGGCAAGGTTCTGCGGGTTTCCCTCGCTAGCCGGCCTGCGGGTGCGACTGGCCCCCGAGCGGGTCGAGTTTTTAGCAGCTGGTTTGCGCGTGGCCATGCCACAAACTTTAACAGCCACCCTAGACAAAATGCGGGAGGCAGTCGGTGCTAGTCGAATTGAAGCCCTTGAGAGCCCTGCTGCCCGCTAGTCGACGATTACGACCGGAATGATCATTGGCCTGCGTCGGTGGGCCTTATTGACCCAGGTTCCGATGGTTCGGCGAATAACCTGCTGCATCGCATAGCTGTCACGGATGCCTTCGGCGGCTGCCTGGGCAAGCGCGAGGGCTATTTGTGGCTTGACGTCGTCGAAGACGTGATCTTCTTCGGCGAAGGCGCGGGCACGAATCTCTGGGCCAACCTTGACTCGGCCGGTGGCACCGTCGATTGTGCAGAAGATCGAGATGAACCCCTCTTCGGCCAGCGTGCGGCGGTCTTTGAGGTCTTCCTCGGTAATCTTTCCGACGGTCTTGCCGTCAACGAAGAGCAGCCCGCACTCCACGGCACCGACCACCTCGGCGATGCCATCGGCAAGGTCAACCACCCATCCGTCTTCTGTTATCAAAACTCGCTCTTGCGGAATACCGGTCTGCTCGGCCAACTTGCCGTTTGCAATCAGGTGACGATATTCGCCGTGCACCGGCATCACGTTCTTTGGCTTCAAGATGTTGTAGCAGTAAAGCAACTCACCTGCCGCAGCGTGACCCGATACGTGCACCTTGGCGTTGCCCTTGTGCACGACGTTTGCGCCGAGTTTGGTTAGTCCGTCGATTACTTTGTAGACGGCGTTCTCGTTTCCGGGAATTAGCGAGCTCGCCAAGATAACCGTGTCACCCTCGCCGATTTCGATGTCGTGTTCGAGGTTTGCCATTCGCGCGAGCACTGCCATTGGCTCACCCTGTGAGCCGGTTGACATGTAAACCAGTTGATTGTCGGGAATGTTGGTCGCGTGTTTCGAATCAATCAGCGCGCCTTCGGGAACGGTTAGATAGCCCATCTGCTGTGCGATTTGCATGTTTCGAACCATGCTGCGACCGACAAGCGCAACCTTGCGGTTGTTTGCGATTGCTGCGTCTACCACCTGCTGAACGCGATGTACGTGACTTGAGAATGATGCAACAATCACGCGACGCTTAGAACGCGCAATGACATTTTCGATAACCGGACCAATGTCTTTTTCTAGCGGGGTGAAACCCGGAACATCGGCGTTGGTTGAGTCGCTCATGAAAAGGTCTAGGCCCGCTTCGCCAACCCTTGCAAAAGCACGAAGGTCGGTGAGCCTGCCGTCTAGCGGCAGTTGATCCATCTTGAAGTCACCGGTGTGCAAAACGGTGCCTGCCACGGTCTTGATGACTACGGCAAGCGCATCTGGAATCGAGTGATTGACAGCGATGAACTCGAGGTTGAAGTCGCCGTACTTCTTGGTCTGCCCCTCGGCGGTGACCATGACGTTTGGTGTGATGCGGTGTTCTTTGAGCTTGGCTTCCAAGAATGCGAGAGTCAGCGCAGATCCGATAATCGGAATGTCATCGCGCAACCGCAGCAGGTAGGGCACGCCACCGATGTGGTCTTCGTGTCCGTGAGTCAGCACGATTGCTAGTACGTCATCCATGCGATCACGGATGTAGCCGAAATCAGGCAAGATAACGTCGATGCCCGGTTGAGTCTCCTCAGGAAACAAAACACCACAGTCGACGATGAGCAGTTTGCCGTTGATCTCGAAGACGGTCATGTTGCGACCGATTTCTCCGATTCCGCCTAGCGGCACGATTCGAAGAACGTCTTTTCTTAGCGGGGCTGGAGCTGGAAGGGTTAGAACCATCGGTTCAATCTCCTATTGTTTTCGACGCGCTTTAGCGTGTGGTGCCGGCTACTTTCGGTAGCGCGCCACCAGCAGCAGCATTGCGATCTGGGCGGAAGTTCTCAAAACTTAGGCCCGTGACCGAGCCAACCTTGTCGATGTCTTGCTCGATGCGTGCAGCCTCTGACTCTTCAGGGCCAACGAGCGGTAGTCGAACGCGAGGGCTGTTTATGAGACCCAAGCCGTGCAAGATATATTTCGAAGCCACGGTTCCGGGAACATGGTTCATGGCAGCACGAACCAGAGGCTCGAGAGAGTTGTGCACCTTCTGTGCGTGGTGAAAATCGTTTCGGTTCGTGGCATCCAGCATTTCGCGATATGCGGCCGGTGAAATGTTTGCGGTCACACCAATCAAACCGGTTGCACCAATTGCCAGGTGCGCGAGAACGTTGCTGTCATCGCCAGAGAAATATAGAAGATCTGTTTCGTTCATGACGCGCGAAGCCTGAGCCAGATCGCCCTTGGCATCCTTGATCGCAACGATGTTTGGGTGTGTGGCAGAGCGAAGAATTGTCTCGTATGCGATTGGAATTCCGGTGCGACCGGGAATGTCATAGAGAATTACCGGCAGGTCGGTAGCGTCTGCAATCAACCTGAAGTGAGTCAGCACACCCGCCTGAGTCGGCTTGTTGTAGTAAGGCGTGACAATCATGACACCGTCGGCGCCAGCTTTTTCACTTGCCTTGTAGAGCTGCATCGCGTGAGCAGTTTCGTTCGAGCCACCGCCGGTAATGATTTTGGCGCGGCCTGCCGAAACCGACTTGCCAACCTCAACGAGTTTCAGTTTTTCTGCGTCTGTAAGAGTGCTGGTCTCACCGGTCGTGCCGGTAACCACAACGCCGTCAGCGCCGCTTGAGATCACATAGTCGATGTGCTTTTCGGTCGCAGGCCAGTCGACTTCACCCTCTGAGTTCATCGGGGTGACCAGAGCGACTAGCACCTGGCCGAAGATGTTCTTGTTCTGCGACATGACTAAAGGCTAGCGGCTAAGGCGCTACTCGACCATTCTCATTAAAAGACGAGAAGGTGTAAGGCATGAGGGCCGACCAGAAGTCTTCCATCTTCTCTGCGCACATCTCGATCTCACGCTGCGGGAATGACGGAAAGTGCGTGCCCTCGCGCTTGGTGCGCAGGCTCAAGAAGTTCATTAGTGCTCTGGCGTTCATGGTGACATACATGCTCGAGTAAATGTTTAGCGGCAAGACGATGCGGGCAACCTCTCGAGCGACACCGGCTTCGAGCATGCGCTGGTAACCCTCGTAAGCCTGAATCGATGCCGTGCGGGTTTCTTGTTCGACTAGCGCGGTCTGCTCAGCGGTTCCAGGGATGAAGTCGTAGCTGCCGGTCTTGCCAATTTGAATCAGATTGCGCTCTGGGCCGGGAACATAGAAAACCGGGTCGAGCTGCTTGTAGCGACCAGATTCTTCGTTGTAGCTGGCAATTCGGTGACGCTGAAACTCGCGAAAAACAAAAATAGGGGCCTGAACATAGAAGGTCATTGAGTTGTGCTCGAACGGTGAGCCGTGGCGGTCGCGCATCAGGTAGTTGATTAGACCCTTGCTGCGTTTCTCGTCTTCGCTGGCGTCGGTGTGGGCAGCGGCAGCCTCGAGGGTCTGTTCGCCCTGGGTAGAAACGCGGGCGGCGAATAGCACATCGCTGTCTGACGCGTTCGAACGCACGAGTTCGACGGTTACATCGCTTCTAAATTTGATCTCTGACACGCCTTATAGCCTAGCGGCGAGGCGAGGTAATAATTCGCAACGGGCCCGACCAAGTCTGGTCGGTAAGAGAGAATTGTTATGTGCCCATAGAAACTCGAATCGCCCTGGTAGTAGCCGTCATTTTGGTCGTGCTAGCGCTCGGACTTTTCTGGAAATTGCGCACCGGCAGATCCAAGAGAGTCACCAACGGGCAGCAGATAGATCTGGCAAAGCTGGGCGCAGTCAAGAACGGCAAGCCGGTCTTAGCCTTTGGTGAACGCATGACCTTTCTTCAGTTCTCGACAGAATTCTGCTCGCAGTGCGTGCAGACCGCCCGCGTGTATAAAGAACTAGAGCAGCACAGCGACGGCATTCTTCACATCGAGGTCGACATCACCAATCGACTCGATGTGGCCAAGGAATTCAACATTTTGCAAACCCCAACCACCCTGGTCTTGGATGCCGCCGGGCGCGTAACCTCGCGCATTGGCGGAGCCACCAAGGCACAGACAATAAAAGATGATATAGGACACTTCACAATCTAATGAGCAAACAAATCGAACAAATTGATCCGCGCGGACCACGCTTTGGCGCGGCAATCATCAACATTTTCAGCATCATCATTTTCTTCTTCGCCCTAGACAAGACAACCGAAGCAATTGCCGTATCACTGCTTTCTATTGTCTGGGTTTCGTTTCTCTGGGGCACGTTGCTTGGTAACAGCAAGCACCCATTTGGCGTTTTCTACAAAAAAGTTGTGCGCCCTAAGCTTGCCGCTCCGAAAGAACTCGAAGACTCTCGACCACCGAGATTTGCGCAGCTCGTAGGTCTATTTGTGACGAGCCTCGGCTTTGTGCTGTTAGCGCTAAACGTTCCATTTGGCATCGCCATCGCGGCTGGTGCGCTATTTGGAGCATCTACCCTGCAGGCCTACTTCGGCTACTGCCTCGGTTGCCAGATGTATCTCGGGCTTCGCCGCCTAGGCGTCATTCGGGGATAGTTTTTTGAGTTAGGCCTTGGCGTCGAGCGCCAGGGCCTTTCTCATTGCCTTGCGCGCTCGGGGTCGGTCGCCAGCGGCGTCATAGGCCAGGCCGAGCGAAAACCAGGCAAGCGAACTCTCTGGGTTTTGCTCTGCGTTCTTTGCGAAGCTCTCAAAAACGCGGTCGGCGCTCTCGCGAGTCGGGCGGCCGCTTGGGCGCAACTCAAATTCAAAGTGCGGCCACTTTCCCTGCGATTCAACGCTGGTGGCAAAACGTTCGATTTTCACGCCAAAGATAAACTCCCTGATTACCAGCCAGATCGCCAGTACCGGAAAGACAAGGATGAAAAAGCCCATGGCCTTGGCCACGGGTTCATCGAGAAACAAAAGTGTGAAGCCAGTGTTGGCTAGCAGAGCCGTGTATAGAAGCGTGAGCAGAGCCATGATGATGGCACCGACTTTTGCCCTCGAATACATAGAAGTTCTAGAGCTCTAGAACGCTCTGAAGGCCCACGGTTAATCCGGTGCACTTCGCGGCGAAGCGAATTGAAGAAAGAATGCCAGCGCTGTATGCGCGAACCGAAGTAGTTTCGTGACTAAGGGTGAGCAATTCACTCTCGGCACCGAGAAGCACGTCTTGCTTGGCCGAAACGCCATCGATGCGAAGACTGTGAATTGGCACCCCGGCAACGATTTCACCGCGGGCCTGCTGACCGACGCCTGGCACAAGAACCGCTTTGCCGTCGCGCGACTTCGCAATCAGTTCGGCGGTTCGAACAGCGGTTCCAGATGGTGAGTCAATTTTGCCAGCGTGGTGAGTCTCGACGATTTCAATTGAATCGAAGAACTTTGCGGCTTCGCTTGCAAACTTGGTGGCGAGCATTGAACCGATGGAGAAGTTTGGAATCACAACAACTGCCGCCGAAGAAGTTTCTAGTTTCTTTTCGAGTTGCTGAAGGTGACTTGCCGACCAACCACTGGTGCCAACAACAAGTTTCTGATTGTTTGCTAGCGCGTGCTCGACAACCTGCTGGCTCACGTCGAATCGAGTTAGGTCAATGACAACATCTGCACCGTTTGTTTGTGCAATGTCACTCTTCGAGTCGAGGGCAGCAAAAAGCGACAGGTCTTGCGCGGCTTCGATTAGCTCGATAGCCAACCTGCCCATGCGTCCGGTTGCGCCAACCACTGCCACTGAAATGCTCATGTGTTCAAACCTACCAATCACTAATTCGCTAACGCTAGAAAAACAGGTCTAGAGAAAAGGCTCGAAGGTCTTCTCTTCGACATCGCCGACGGCAACTATGGTGCGCTCACCGAGCAACAGATCTTGAACCAAAGCCTGCACCTGGTCGACCGTCACGGCCGAGAACCGCTCGATTGTTTCGTCGAGGTCGAAGAACTCGCCGGTCGACATCTCTGAGCCGATCAGCCTGCTCATGCGAGCCTGGCTGCTCTCAAACTTGAGGGCCAAGCCACCAGAGATGTTGCCAATCGCGAGTTCTAGCTCATCGGTTGTGATTGCGCTCTGCGCAATCTTTTCGAATTCGTCGAGCATCAAGCGAGTAACCTGCTCAGACTTCGCCGGCGAGCAGCCAGCGTATAGTCCAAAGGTCGAGGCATCGCTGTATCCCTGGTTAAACGAATAGACGCTGTAGGCAAGACCGCGCTTTTCACGGATTTCTTGAAATAGACGAGATGACATTCCGCCGCCGAGAACGGTGTTCAAAATTCCCATGGCATAACGACGAGGGTCGTTGCCGATGATGCCGGGCATACCGACAAGGATGTTGGCCTGGGCGATCGGGCGCTTGATTACCTGAAGTGGCTTTCCACGAGTGATCTTGGCTTGTTCGTTGTTGCGTCGAGCAACCGGTTCGGCGGCCAAGCCGAGATCCCAGCCGGCTGCCGAGAGTTCTTTTTCGACCAGAGCCACAAAATCTGAGTGCTTCACTCCCCCGGCCGCAGCGACCACTAGGTCTTGCGGGCGGTAGTTCTGCTGGTAGTGCTGCCAAACAGCATCGCGCGACACAGCACCGATGGTTTCTTTGTTTCCGCCGATAGGTCGACCGAGCTCGTGATCGCCGAGCACGGCCTCAGAGAAGGCTTCGTGCGCAACATCCTGCGGGTCGTCGTCGTTCATCGCCAGCTCTTCGAGAATCACGGTGCGTTCGTTCTCAAATTCGGTTGCATCAATCAGAGATGACGTGAGCATATCTGCGATTACGTCGACGGCAAGTGGCAAAGCCTTGTCTTGAACTCGCGCGTAATAGCTGGTGTGCTCTTTGCCGGTCGATGCGTTAGAAGAACCACCGACGCTGTCGAAGGCAATTGCGATGTCTAGAGCCGTGCGACGCTTGGTTCCCTTAAACAGCAGGTGCTCGAGAAAGTGAGTGCTGCCAAAGTGGCCGTTGGTTTCGTCGCGCGAACCGACGGCAACAGAGAACGAAACGCTAGCGCTCTGCGCGCCTGGCACGTGTTCGGTTAAAACGCGAACACCGCTTCGGAGGATAGAACGGTGAACCGTGCTACCACCCGAAGCGGTGAACGAAAGCTCGCTCTGGTCTAGCGGAAAGTAAATTTCTGACATGACCAGAGCCTAGTTTTATTCTTCGTCGTCAGACGAAGCGGCAGCGCCGTCACCCTCAACAACCGGGCTTAGCGAAAGCTTTCCTCGGTCATCGATCTTGGTGATTTCAACCTGAAGCTTCTGGCCTACCTCGAGCACGTCTTCGACGTTCTCGACGCGCTTGCCAGCCATCTTCTTAAGCTCAGAGATGTGCAACAGGCCATCCTTGCCTGGAACCAGTGAAATGAACGCACCGAAGGTGGCCAGCTTCACAACGGTTCCCAAGAAACGCTCGCCAATTTCAGGAACGTGTGGGTTCGCGATGGCGTTGATGCGTGACTTGGCAGCCTCTGCCGAAGGACCATCGGTTGCACCGATGTATACGGTTCCGTCGTCTTCGATTGAGATGTCTGCACCGGTCTCGGCCTGAATCTCGTTGATCATCTTGCCCTTCGGGCCAATGACCTCGCCGATCTTGTCGAGAGGAATCTTCACAGAGATGACTCGTGGCGCGGTTGGCGCCATTTCGTCAGGCTCGCTGATCTCTTCTGCCATGACAGCAAGAATGCTCAAACGAGCTTCTTTCGCCTGAAGCAGTGCGCTAGCAAGAACCGACGCAGGAATGCCGTCGAGCTTGGTGTCTAGCTGAATAGCGGTGATGAATTCGCTTGTGCCAGCAACCTTGAAGTCCATGTCGCCAAGGGCGTCTTCTGAACCAAGGATGTCAGTTAGCGCTGCGTACTCGGTCTTGCCGTTGATTACGTCTGAGATCAGACCCATTGCAATACCCGCTACCGGTGCACGAAGTGGCACACCCGCGCTTAGCAGTGCAAGAGTCGAAGCACAAACCGAACCCATTGAGGTTGAACCGTTTGAACCGAGAGCTTCTGATACCTGACGAATTGCATATGGGAATTCGTCACGAGCTGGAAGAACTGGAACAAGCGCACGCTCTGCCAATGCACCGTGACCAATTTCACGACGCTTTGGAGTGCCAACACGACCGGTCTCACCAGTTGAGTAAGGCGGGAAGTTGTAGTTGTGCATGTAGCGCTTGCTGGTTACCGGTGAAAGAGCATCGATCTGCTGTTCCATCTTCAACATGTTCAAAGTGGTGATACCCATGATCTGGGTCTCGCCACGCTCAAAGATTGCCGAACCGTGAACGCGAGGAACAACGTGAATCTCTGCGGTGATCGGACGAATGTCGCGAAGACCGCGGCCATCCATGCGAATGCCTTCTTTTAGAACGCGGTCGCGAACAATCTTCTTGGTAACCGACTTGTAAGCAGCCGAGAACTGACTCATGAGAGTCTCGTCGAACTGGGCGGCCAACTTAGTCTTGGTTGCATCCTTCAACTTGTCGTCAGCATCCTGGCGAGCGGTCTTGTCTGCAATCTGGTAAACCTTTGAAAGCTCGTCAGAAGCCGCTGCGAACACAGCGTTGTACATCTCGTCGCCGTAAGGCAAGAAGACTGGGTACTCAGCGGTTGGCTTGGCTGCCTTGGCTGCCAAACGTGACTGAGCTGCAACTAGCTCCTTGATGAAAGGCTTCGATGCTTCGAGACCCTCTGAAACCACAGACTCTGAAGGTGCGGTTGCGCCTTCGTTCTTGATTAGGTTCCATGCGTTCTCTGATGCCTCTGCTTCAACCATCATGATTGCAACGTCTTCGACGCCGTTCTCAACGATTACGCGACCGGCAACGACCATGTCGAATACCGAGCGCTCAAGCTGTGAGTGCTTAGGGAATGCAACCCACTGACCATCGATAAGCGCTACACGCACTCCACCGATTGGGCCTGAGAATGGCAAACCAGCAAGCTGGGTTGACATCGAAGCCGCGTTGATTGCGACTACGTCATACATCTCGTCTGGCTCGATTGCCAGAACCGAAACGACGACCTGGATCTCGTTGCGAAGACCATCAACGAATGATGGGCGCAGCGGGCGGTCGATTAGGCGGCAGGTAAGAATTGCCTCGGTCGATGGGCGACCCTCGCGACGAAAGAAGCTTCCCGGAATTCTTCCGGCTGCATACATGCGCTCTTCAACGTCGATGGTTAGCGGAAAGAAGTCAAACTGGTCTTTTGGCTGCTTGCTAGCAGTGGTAGCCGAGAACAACATGGTCTCTTCGTCGATGTAAACAGTCGCGGCACCCTGTGCCTGCTGTGCTAGACGGCCGGTTTCGAAACGAATTGTTCGCTTTCCATACTTGCCGTTGTCGATAACTGCGGTCTCATACTGAGTTCCGCTCATTGTTTCTATTTCGTGACCCACTCGGGTCCTCCTCTTTATCCTCGTGCGCGCCACAAATCACGGATGACTTATTGCGTGCGTGAGCGCCATGGCAAGATAACTTGCCCACACTTTGAGGGATGCCCCGAAGATTTTCGGTAACTGATCTGCAGTAAAAATCCTTGAGTTTTGGTTCTAGCCAATTTTTTCTCAAGAGCTTCAACCGGAGATCAGAAAAACATGCCGTAGCGCTCTGGGTCTAGGCTACCAGCGACACCGACATTTGCCTAGGGTATCCAGATGGCAAAATCGCCCAGAGCATGCCCTGGGCGATTTTTGAAAGATTTACGCGATTAGCGGCGCAGACCTAGTCTTTCGATTAGGCCACGGTAGCGCTCGATGTCTATCTTCTGAAGGTAGCCAAGGAGGCGACGGCGCTGACCAACCAAGATCAACAAGCCGCGACGACTGTGGTGGTCGTGCTTGTGCTCTTTTAGGTGCTCGGTTAGGTCTTTGATTCGCTTGCTGAGAACAGCAATCTGAACCTCAGGAGAACCAGTGTCGCCCTGGTGAGTTGCGTACTCAGTGATAATCGCGGTCTTTACGGCTGCATCTAATGCCATAGTTTTGCTCCTTCAGTTCTTGCTGCGCGGCGCCGAAAACAGGATGTTTTGGCTCTCTTGATCCGCGGCCGATACACGGCAACCTCACTATCCTAAACCAAGAGTCGGCTAGTTGCCAGCCCCAATGCCAAGTAGCACCCTAATTTTGGCGATGTCGTTATTGATTGAGGCGACGAGGTCTTCAACCCCGTTGAATTTTGCTGCCGGCCGAACAAAACCGACATATTCGAGGTCGACCACCTTGTCATAGAGGTCAAGGTCTTTGCGGTCTAGCACGAAAGCCTCGGCTAGCCTCGGCACGGCCTGAAAGGTTTCGTTGATTCCGATTGAGATCGCGGTCGGCATCTTTTCACCGTCGACGTGCATCCAGCCCGCATAAACGCCATCCACCGGAAGGTAGCCCTCGCAATCGCGAGCGATGTTGGCCGTTGGAAAACCGATTGTGCGACCGATCTTCAAACCGTGCTCGACATTACCGGTTGTGATGTGCGCGCGACCCAACAGCTTCGAGGCTCCAACTACGTCTCCCCGGTCAAGAAACTCTCGAACCCGGGTTGTAGAAACCACTTCGCCGTCGAGTTTGAATTGATCGAGAGCTTTGAACTCAAAACCAAACTTCTCACCAAGCTCGGCTAACAGGGCGCAATCGCCCTCGCCGTTAGCGCCGAATCGAAATCCGTGGCCAACAATCACGAACTTGGCACCAAGTGCCTCGACCAAAACCTTGCGAACAAAATCTTCGGCCGAAAGGTTAGCCAGGGCATCGTCAAACTCGAGAGTTAGCAAAACATCAATCTGCGAATCGGTCAGGTGAGCGAGTTTTTGCGAAGCCCCAATAATCGGTTGCGGAGCTTTGCCTGGCTTCAAAAAATTCAGCGGGTGACGATCGAATGTAACGACCACAGAAGAGAGCCCTCGACTTGAAGCGGCGCTTTTTAGTTCGTTCAGAAGATTTTGGTGGCCAAGGTGCAAAGCATCGAATTTGCCGATTGTGACGGCACTGCCGGCGGGTGCCTTTGAAACTTCATCAATCGATTTGAAATGCAACATGACTTAAATTCTATTTTGTTGAAGCTCGTCGGTTTAACCACAGCAATCCGAAGATCGGCAAAACCAAGGGCAGGCAGGCGTAATTCAAACCAAACCAAGACCACACCGATGGGTGCGCAAAGGCGGTCGGAATCACGATGCTGAGAGTGCCAACGACCACAACGCCAACCAGCTCAAAGGTCACCGCCCACTTTGCGATTTGGCTTGCCATAGCCCCAGTGCGCGAAAGCGCCAAAGTTGCGACGACGTAGACAATCGCGCTTAGCGCAGAGAGTGAATAGGCCAAAGGGGCATCTTCGAACTTGGTCAGCAGTTGAAAGGTGGCCCTTGCCGTTGCAGATATCGCAAAAACGGCATAAACGGCAATCAGCAGAGCGCCTATTCCGCGCTTAGAGGTTGATTTCACCGCTTAAGCCTAAACGAGCCGGCGTGTGCCTAT
Organism: uncultured Micrococcales bacterium; assembly: GCA_903831585.1. Classification (GTDB taxonomy): domain Bacteria; phylum Actinomycetota; class Actinomycetes; order Actinomycetales; family Microbacteriaceae; genus Rhodoluna. The sequence continues at coordinate 17,729 of CAIKYE010000045.1, forward strand.
TCCGGCGCAATTGTTGGCATGGGTAAGCCAACTGAAACCGTAGCGAGAGCAAGCGCTCGTAGCTTCTCAGGCAAAGCAATAACCGAAGACAATCCGAGCGAACCTTGGCTGTCCTGTCGCAGCAAATACTTTGCTGCAGCTCTAGTCTTCAAGTTGTCTTCACCAACAAGACTTAGGGTGATGAGCGTCACTGCTTCGTAGGGTGCTGGTGCGGCATTGATGCCTTCTGGTGCGATTGGCTTGGCTTTTGAATCGAAAGTTAACTCGACAACTCCGCCAACTGTCTTGCCCTTGAACATTGTGCCGGCAGAAATCACATGCTCGGCGTCAGCCGCAACGGCATCTGACTTAGGATCTGTGAGAATGGCCACGACAGTGGCCGAGGAATCCATGGCAGATGAGTATTTGGTTAAGATAAGGCTTCCCTCGGCAAACTCTTCGAGAGTTGCAGTGCCACCGGTTAGGTTGAACTCTTTGCCAGAAAGTCGCTTCATCCAGTCTGCGAAAGATTTGGTTTCGCCTACTTCTGCATCTGTGCCAAACGAAATTGCGAGATCTGGAAGTTCAAAAGAGCTGTTCAGAGAAACAAGTGTTGGATCGTTCCAGTTGGTGATTTGGCCAGCCCAGATTTTGTAAATGGCATCCGCCGACAAAATGACGTTCGTAATGTCTGGCAGATTCACTGCCAGCACGACTGCATCCAAAGCAAAAGGCACTTCGCTGAAACTAGTGCCGGTGGCGGCAACGCCAGCCCGGTTGATTTGTAGCGCAGTCGCGTCGGTTGCTAAATCGACCGGAGTGATGGTCATTCCAGGGCAATTCATTTCAACCGAGAACTGCCAGTCAGCAGCAACCGACGCGACCGTTGGCAGTGCGTAGAGTTCAGAGTCACCTGCTTCGCAGCTGTAGGTCTGCTCGGCAAGAGAGGCCAATACCTCGGGAGGCATCGGTGGGTCACAGGCGGTAAGCGTCAAGCTGCCAATCAAGACCAGGCCAATTGCCCCTAGTGATCGCTTCAAGTGCGCTTCCTTTCAGTGAAAAACCCTTGGGGCACCGGCAAGCCGGCACCCCAAGAGCTTTGCTTCAGACTATTACTTTACGGTTGCTACTAGCTGCAAAGCCTTTGCCTTCAACGCTGCCGAGAGCGGTGAGTAGTTTAGACCAGGTGCCTTTGATGGCGCACAGCTGTTGATTACGTAAGTTAGGAACTTCTTTACGGCAGCGCCCTTAGCAGGGTTGGCAGCTGCAGTTGGAGCAAGTGCGTAGGTTACTAGTGAAGCGTTGTAACCACCCTTGACTGCCTTCTTGTAGTCGATATCAAGAATTCCGTTAGCAAGTACCTTCTGGGTACCCAAGAATGCAGAAGCAGTCTTGACCGAAGGAAGAACATAGTCACCCAGTGGGTTACGCAAAGCAGCAAAAGGCAAACCCTTAGCTGCTACGTCCGAAAGATCCGCGTATCCGATTGAGTTCTTGGTCTTGGTTACGCTCTCAACTAGAAGCTGCGAGGTACCGTTGCTGCTACCAACCGGAGTGCTCTGGCTCGATGCAGTGCTCCAGGTGCCGTTGTCTTTCCAACCTGATGCACCGTTTCCGCGCAGGTAATTAGCAAATGCCTGAGTGGTGCCTGATGAACCTGAACGGTACTGAACCAAGATTGCATCGCTCGGCAATTTTGCCTTCGGGTTTAGCGACTGGATTGCTTCGTCATTCCAGGTCTTGTAACGACCGTTCATAATTCCACCTAGAACCTTGGCGGTTAGGTTTAGTGATGCGACTCCATCAACATTGAAGACTACCGCGATTGGGCCACCCACCAGTGGTACGTAGGTGAAGTTCGCAGGCTTGACGTCTGTTGCCGAATACGCTGCGTCTGACGCTCCAAAGTCATATGTTCCGGTTCTAAAGTTTGTGCGGCCAGTTCCAGAACCAACTGAAGCGTAGGTAATGGTGTCGGTCTTGTAAGCGGCAGCACAGGTGCTGATGATGCTGTTTGCATAAGATGATCCACCAGAAGTGATGGTTTCTGCGGCGTTTGATGCCGGTGCTACTAGCGCTACTGATGCCACTAGGGCTGAAACTGTAGCTATTGCGCTTACTGAGCGACGCATTTATTCTCCTTGTTAGTTGTACGAACTACTTATGGCTTTAGTGAACGGCAACCTGGTTAACAGATTCCAAGTGTTTTCTTGAATTGACGTGAAGCGAAGGTTAACAATTGGCGTTAACCGAAGTGCCCGTTGACGTAGTCATTGGTGCGAAGGTCTACCGGTTGGTTGAATACCTGATCGGTATCTCCAAACTCGACAACCTGCCCGGGGTTGCCATCTTCTGCCAAGAAGAAGGCGGTTCGGTTGGCCACGCGCTGCGCCTGTTGCATGTTGTGGGTGACGATGACAATCGTCATCTCGTCTTTGAGCTCGAGAATGGTTTCTTCGATGCGACGGGTCGAACCAGGGTCTAGTGCCGAGCAGGGCTCATCCATGAGCAGTACGTCTGGGTCCATGGCCAACGACCTAGCTATGCAAAGACGCTGCTGCTGGCCACCCGAAAGCGAGAGGGCAGGGTCATTTAGGCGGTCTTTTACTTCGTTCCAGATCGACGCACGACGAAGTGAGGTTTCGACAAGCCCGTTTGGGTCGTCGTTCTTGCGATTTGCCAACTTGAGACCAGACAGAACATTTTCTTTGATCGACATTGTCGGAAACGGGTTTGGCTTTTGAAAGACCATGCCGACGCGAAGTCGAACGTCAACCGGGTCAACGCCTGCGTCGTAAATGTCGGTGCCATCTAGAAGCACTTTTCCGGCAAGCCCCGCCGAATCGATGAGTTCGTGCATGCGGTTCAACGTGCGAATAAACGTCGACTTGCCGCAACCCGATGGTCCAATCAGCGCTGTAACCTCGCGCTCGGGAAAGACGAGATTAACGTCTTTGAGCACGTGTCGCTGCCCAAACCAAACGTTGATATCTTGTGCAATTAGCTCAGTCATTTATTTTCCAGCTTTCTTTGCGGTCTTTGGCCGTGTCAACAAACGAGCGGCAATGAACAGAATCGCAACCAAAATCAAGATCACTAGTGCCGCTCCCCACGCGCGCTGCACTGCAGTGTCAAAGTTGCTGGCGATAAACGTGTAGAGATATGTTGGCAACGTCGCTATCGAACCGTTGAAGGGGTTGTAGTTTGTGTTGTTCGCCGCGAAAGTGGTGATGAGCAGTGGTGCCGTTTCACCAATGATTCGTGCGATGCCCAACAAGATTGCAGTAATCAAACCCGACTTTGCCGCCGGCATAGTCACAAGATAGAACGCGCGCCACGCCGACGAACCGAGTGCAAGAGCGCCGTTGCGAAGCTCCTGCGGAACCAGCAGCAAAGACTCTTCGGCAACTCGTGTGACCGTTGGAAGCATGAGGGGAATTAGCGCAAGCGAGCCAGCCCAACCTACATATTGGGTTAGCCCGGACGCTATGAACATTGCGTAGATGAAAAGACCGGCCACCACCGATGGCAACCCGCTCAGTGCCTGAATAAGTGTGCGAATGGTCGAGCGAGTGCGGCCACGGGTTTCGGTCAGGTAGATTGCTGTGGCAATACCGAGCGGAACAGTGACAATTGTGCTCAGGGTCACAACAAGAATCGTGCCGATAATCGCATGACCGAGACCGCCGTACTCGAGCGAGGTAGAACCAGAAATGTAGACGTTGTTTTGGGTAATAAACTGCCAACTTATTGCGGCCGAGCCGCGCTCGATGACAGACCAGACCACTGAAATGAGCAAAACCACCACAGTCATGGCAAAGAAAACCACGAACACCTGAAGAATCGCATCGGCCTGACCGCGACGCCCTGAAAACTTGCGACCGGCGATTACACCGAGTATCAGCTGGGTTGGCAAGAACACCAGCAGCAAAGCAAGTTCGAACTTGAGGCCCAACAGCATTGCAAATAGCCCGATCGCGATGGGTACGGTAGAGGCAACCACAATTGTGGCCACGCCCGAAAGCGAAACCTGCTTCCACGGCTCTGCGTTTTTTGGCCTAACTACAGGAGCTGGGTCAATGGTCATCGGGTTTACTTTCTCCACGGCTGAGCCTTTGACACGATGTATGACGCGACCATGTTTACGAACAGAGTCGCAACGAACAAAACCACACCGGCAGCCATCAAACCGGCAACCTCTTCCTGGCCGGCCTCACCGAACTTCGCAAGAATCATGGAGGCCACAGAGCCACCTTTGTCTTCGAGCACACTGAACCAGTTAATGTCGAACACCAGGTTGAGCACAAAGAAAATTGCAACCGTCTCACCGAGAGCACGACCTAGACCAAGAAGAATTCCTCCGACGACACCACCGCTAGACGTTGGCATAATCACGCGTCTAAAGGTTGACCAGCGACCGGCACCAAGAGCAAGTGAAGCGTTGATTAGTTCGCGGTCGAGCTGACTAAAGATTTCGCGAGTGACCGAAGCGATAATCGGAACAATCATCACGGCTACCACCCATGAGGCAATAAACGGTGAGCGCAAGAAGTTGCCCGAGCTGTTCTGGAAAATTGGAATGAACCCGAGATACTGATTGAGCATCTCTGCCCAACCCGCTGCCACCGGCGAAAAAACCAAAAGCCCCCAGAGCCCCAACACAACAGATGGCAGCGCCGCAAGCAAGTCGATCATCACCGTCGCTATTTTGCCGAAGCGTTTATTGGCCATAAAGACAATGAAGTATGCGATTGAAATTGCCATTGGCACGGCAAGCAAAACGCCTACCGCCGAAACGAGAATGGAGCCCCAGAGCATAGGGCCGATTTGCAAAACGAAGTTTTCTGGACTGTTGTCCCAGGTCGAACCAAAGATGTAGTCAATGCCCTGTGACTCGAATGCAGGCCAAGAGCGCCACATTAGAAACACGAAGATCAGCGAAACCAGAACAATCGAAGAGTTTGCCGCTAACGTCGCAGTCTTATAGAACCTGCGGTCGGCCTTAGAAAAGGGTTTGGCCCGAAGCGAGCGCCGCTCAACAGTGGGGGCAGAATTCTCGGGCATGACTAAATCTTGCGATTGTCACGTGAAGAGCAACTGGTCAGAAAGTTAACGGAAGGTTAATTCGACTAAAAACCAAGCCAAATCTGCTGCATTCTGGCCAGCATTACGGCGACTGTGGCCGCGGCGACAGCGAGAACCATGGTCGACCAGCGGTTTCGCTCGATCAAGGCCCAAAAGGCACCACCCGCCGGAATCAGGAGGGCCACGAACAGGTAGGCAAAAAACTCGATGGTGTCGGTTTTGGCGCGAGCTCCCCCAGCGACAAGCACGATGCTGATAACAGACTGCGCGACTAAACCAACTTCAACCACCGCAAGAAGCGATAACGAAACTAGGCTCGGTTTGCGCTTGGCTAAGCCGAACACCAAAAGTGTCGACGCAATAGCAAGAGCCAGGCCGATTTGAAGTGCGACGAACCACTCAATCATGAGAGTCCTCAACAAAGACCACGCTGGACTTCAACTGTTCGCCAACTTTTTCAAGCATTGCAATTAGCTTTTGATCGTTTACCCCGGCAATTTCTTTGCCCACGCACTCGTTTGCCGAGATTCGCTTTCCGTGACGCAAATCAACTACTTCTTGCTCGCTCAGTTCGCGCAGCTCAAAATTCTCTCTGACGGCATCGAACATCGAAGTCATCGAAAGCGAATCACTAGACAGCTCATCGAGTTGCTGAGCATCATCGATTTTGTAAGTTCCAATTCGAGTGCGTCGCAGTGCCGTCAGGTGGCCTCCAACTTGCAACGCACTGCCGAGATCACGAGCAAGTGCACGAATGTAGGTTCCGCTGGAACAGTCAATCA
>CAIKYE010000046.1 GCA_903831585.1 uncultured Micrococcales bacterium
AGGACGCAAACAGCTTGGCTACTCACAGCGACAACTCGCCAAATTGAGCCACGTTCAGCAGGCCGAAATCAGCAAGCTTGAAAAGCAAAAGGGCAATCCCACCCTCAACACTCTTTACAAGATTTTCATCGTGCTCGGCATCGAGACTGAGTATCGCTTGCCGGTTGCCTCTAGCGATTCGGCCGAGCTAGGCACAGATAAGCACTCTGCCGCCTGAGCTTTCTTAGAATTCAAATCAAGCGGCTGGCGGAAAAACCTTGGCCAACAGCGCCCAGGTGTAGTCGATGACCTCTTGGTCGCGCATCGGCTCGCCGGCGGCGTTTTTCGGCACAGGCAAGGTGAGCAACTTCGAGGTCTGCATGTAGCGAGAGCCGGGCAGGCGGTGACTCAGCTGAACCTGTTCGGCATCGGTTAGCGCTACCGGCGTGATCTTCACCTGCGAGCCGAGCATGGTTAGCTCCTTGATACCGAGACGGTTGGCCTGCTGGCGAAGTGCGGTGACCTCAATCAGGTTCAGCACCGGCTGCGGTGGTGTTCCATAACGGTCTTCGAGTTCGGCGAGAATCGCGCTGAGTTGTTCGCGAGTTGCGGTTTCACCCGACGCAGCAGAGAGTTTGTGATATGCCTCGAGGCGAAGTCGCTCGCTATCGACATAGAAGGTTGGAATGTGTGCGTCTACCGGCAACTCGAGTTTGAGCTCGGCCGGGCTTTCGATCTTCTGCCCCTTGAACTCGGCAACGGCTTCGCCGATCATTCGCAAATACAGGTCGAAGCCGACACCCGCGATGTGACCAGATTGTTCGCCACCCAGTAAGTTGCCGGCGCCGCGAATTTCGAGGTCTTTGAGCGCAACCTGCATGCCCGAGCCGAGTTCATTGTTGGTGGCAATCGTTGCGAGACGGTCGTGCGCCAAATCGTTTAGCGGCTTTGACGGGTCATAGAAGAAGTATGCGTAGGCGCGCTCGCGCGAACGACCCACTCGCCCGCGAATCTGGTGCAACTGGCTGAGTCCAAAGTTTTCGGCGCGGTCGACAATCAGGGTGTTGGCGTTTGGAATGTCGATTCCGGTTTCGATGATCGTGGTTGAAACCAAGATGTCGAACTTCTTCTGCCAGAAGTCAACCACTACCTGCTCGAGAGCACCCTCGCTCATCTGCCCGTGGGCAACGGCGATGCGGGCTTCGGGCACGAGCTTGGCCAGATCGCTGGCTGCCTTGTCGATGCTCTTAACGCGGTTGTGAACAAAGAACACCTGGCCCTCGCGAATCAGCTCGCGCCTAATCGCAGCGGCCACCTGCTTCTCGCTATAGCCGCCAACGAAGGTGAGAATCGGGTGACGTTCTTCGGGTGGTGTGGCCAGGGTCGACATTTCACGGATGCCCGTTATCGCCATCTCGAGCGTTCGCGGAATCGGAGTTGCAGACATCGAAAGCACATCGACGTTGAGCTTCATCGCCTTGAGTTGCTCTTTGTGCTCAACTCCAAATCGTTGCTCTTCGTCGACGATGATGAGCCCGAGGTTTCTAAACTTCACGTTCTTGCTCAATAACCTATGCGTTCCGATAACCATGTCGACGGCACCGGTGGCAAGCTCGGCAAGTGTTTGCTTGACCTCTTTATCGGTCTGAAATCGCGAGAGCGATCGAACCGTCACCGGAAAGCCGGCGAAGCGCGCTTCGACAGTATCCGTATGCTGACGAACCAACAAAGTGGTCGGCACGAGCATCGCCACCTGCTTGCCATCTTGAATTGCTTTGAAAGCGGCGCGAATCGCAACCTCGGTTTTGCCATAGCCAACATCGCCGGCGAGAAGGCGATCCATAGGTATTTCAGATTCCATGTCGCGCTTAACTTCTTCGATGGTGGTGAGTTGATCGGGCGTCTCGACAAACGAGAACGCCTCTTCGAGTTCGCGCTGCCAAGGAGTGTCTGGGCCGAAGGCGTGACCGCGCGACTTCATTCGCATCGAATACAACTTGACCAGGTCGATGGCAATCTTGCGCACGGCCTTGCGCGCGTTGCTCTTAACGCGCGACCAGTCGCCGCCGCCCATCTTGCTCAGCACCGGTGCCTCGCCGCCGACATACTTGGTCAAATAGTCGAGCTGGTCGACGGGAACAAACAGGGTGTCGCCAGGGTGACCCTTCTTGCCCGGCGCATATTCGATCAGAAGGTATTCGCGCTGGTGCTGGCCGTTGCCGCTGGTGCGGGTTACCAACTCGTTGAAACGGCCGATGCCGTGTATCTCGTGCACCACGTAGTCGCCCGACTTGAGGGTCATCGGGTCGACCATCTGCCCACGCTTGGTGGCCAACTTGCGGGCCTGCGGGGTGACATAAGAGGTATTGCGGCCGAAGAAGTCGCTCTCGGTGAGCATAATCAGTTTGCTCTGTGGGGCGGCAAAGCCGCGGCGCAGGCTGCCCTGAACGACTTCGGCCTCAACCCCGGCGGCCACCATCTGCTCACGTATGCGCTCGACCGTGCCGTGGCCCTCGGCCAGAACAAAGATGTGTTGCCCGGTTTTGGCCATGTCTTGAAGCCATTCGATTGGTGTCACATCGAGCCCAGCGAAGTTTGGAATCTCTAACATGCCCAGGTTCACAAGCGTCTCGTCGTCTGCGCTGAACTGGCTGATAGTGGCGAATTGTTTCTCGGCGATCGCGCTGGTGAATTTTGCCATGTCTAAGAAACCGCCGGCGCTCAGGTCGATTGGTGCCTTCGCGCCTTCTATGGCGGCATCCCAGGCGGCGTGCAAAAACTCTTCGTTGGTCTCAATCAAATTCGTGGCGCGGGCAGCGCACTTCTCTGGCGAGAGCATCGTAATCTGCGAGCCCTTTGGAAGATAGTCGGTGAACGGCACGAGTTTGTCGACGAGTACGGGTGCCAGTGACTCCA
>CAIKYE010000047.1 GCA_903831585.1 uncultured Micrococcales bacterium
GCAACGTGCAGGTGGGTGAACTCAGACATCAATAAGTGGATGAGCTAGTTAAATACGCGGTTCAGTCGCCAAATGTTCTTGTCGCCGACGAATGAGTGCACCAGTTCGAACTGTTGCTTCTCTTCGTTGCAGCTGGCCACCAGGCGCCACATCTCGACCTCGAGCACTCCGGAGCCAATGCCGCGTTGCACCCGTGCGGCCTCAACCCACCACTCGCGCCTGGCAAACCAGCGCACCGGTTTGCTGAGCACCAGATAGGCGCCGCCTCTCCAGCCGAAGCCGATCGGCTCACCCTTTGGGTTGACCGATACGGTCACCATTTCGTCTACTCGAACCATCTCGAGCCCCTCCTAAACCTCTGTGAAAACAGAAAGACATTCGAACAAATGTTCGAATGTCTAGAATGTACGCAGACCCACCGACAAAGCAAATCGCCTCGGCGTGGCAAGTTCAACTGTTGGTTGAAGGTTTGGGAAAACCGCTCTAGAGCGGGCGAATCAGCTCGCTTGAGTTGTTGCGAACCGCGCCAACCGCCGAATCGACGGCAAAGAACTCGACCTCGGCCGCAACCAGATCGCTCTCGGCCGCAACCGCGTCGAGCAACTCTTGGTCACCCACAATGTTCGGGTCGAGCCAGGCATCCAGGGTCTCGGGGGTTAGCAGAACCGGGTTGCGATCGTGAATATGCGCGAGTTCTGGCGCGGTGTCTTTGGTTAGGGTCGTCGCCGAAAGCAACCAGCGACTCGGGTCATTCTCGGCCTTGCTCGGATCTCTCCACCACTCGTAGAGCCCGGCCAGCGCCAACATGCCATCTGTGCCCGCACTTATATAGAACGGCTGCTTGGTGCCATCTGCGGCAACGTGCCACTCGTAGTATCCGCTTGCGGCAATCACGCAGCGGCGTCGAACGACAGACTCTTTGAAAGAAGGCTTTTCGAGAATCGTCTCGATGCGCCCGTTGATGAGTGGCGAGGAGTTTGCGGGGCCATCCTTGCTCCAGCGCGGAACAAGACCCCAACGCGCTGAGTGCATCTCGCGGTGCAAATCACCGACCGGCGAACCGTCCGCAGCTTTTTCGTCGGCACGTTCGACAATTATCGAAATTTGATGGGTCGGGGCAACGTTGTAGCTGAGTCCCGGTTGCTCGCCAACGATTTCATCAACTTCAAAAATCGACAAAACTTCGGATGCCGACTTGGCCACAACAAAACGACCGCACATTATTTGGCCTCGCTAGAAAACAAAGTTGAAGAATTCACCGGTTAATCTTCACACGCCGAAGCGAGTTTGCCGGCTGCGAGCAGCCATTTAGCGAATTGGAGAGCTGAGCATTCTCAGCCTTTTGCTAAACGCCTCAACATGAGTGGCTGGCGCAAGAGGGCCACCGAGGTCAATCCATGAATCTACCGGTCGAATCGCCTGCAGACTGCTGAGCATCCAGACTTCGGTTTCAACCAGGTCGGCCGGTTTTGCCTTCTCGACTCGTGTTTGCAAACCCATCTGCTCAGCGATTGCAAACACTTCGCGGCGAGTCACGCTATCGAGCCAGGTTGTCTCGTCAGATGGAGCGCAAAGCACATCATCGCGCCACCAGACGATAGCGCTCAGCGCACCTTCTGCGATGTGACCGGAGTCGCTCAGCAGAACGGCTTCGTCAGCACCGAGCATATTGGCCCTGCGACGCAATTGCAGCCCGAGGCTTAGATCCGGCCCTTTGATCATCGGGTTGACTCGCGGGTCACCATCGGGGTAGGTCCAGAGAATTGCGTTGCCCAGCTCATCGGGTGCTTCTCTCAAGCGCAGGTGCAGTTGTCGACTCTCATCCTGGTCGGTGTGCAGTTCAAGCCTAGGAAACCAGCGGCCTTCAAGCGGTAACGCCTGCACAACCATGTGAAAGAACTCTTCTATACCGGCTTCACTTGTTTCAGAAATTTTCGCAACCCATCGACTGAATCGTTCAAAGTGCATGCCGAGATTGCGAACTCGGCCATCTTCAAGCAAGAAGCTATCGGCGACTGCGAGTTGCGTGCCGAGACTGATCGGCACTTCATACAAATCGCCTGACTCGTATTGCAGCAGTTCGCTGGTCATGTCACTCCTTTCGCCTGTTCTAATCTAATAGGCATGCCAATCTTCGTTTCCGACCTAAAGGGTTGGGTGCAACCGGCCGATGTTTTCATCGCCCTGCACTCGACCGACGAAAACGCCTTTTGGCTAGATCGCGAGAGTCACTTCACAGATCGATTCAGCGTAATTGGAGCATCGGCCCAGATATTCAATTCTGCCTCGAGTAGTTTTGAATTTTTGAAGACCCAGCAGTTTTCTGATGAAAACACCAAACTGCAATTGCCATTCGAATTTAGACCCGGACTGGTTGGCTTTATTGCATACGAGGGCGACTCTAGTTTTCTGCATGTCGATCGTGCGCTGGTTTTTGACCACGACAACAAAATGATGTATTTCATTGGCGAATTCGAGCAGCAGAAAGATTTTGACACCTGGCACCATGCCGCGCTGCTAAGGCTTGCTCTTTGCGGTGGTGAGCAAGCTGCCTACAAATTGACCAATAGGCCACTGACAGCAATTCGGTCGAGCGTGCGACACTCCGATGGCGAGTATCTGCAACTCATTGCGCGGGCGCAGAGTCACATTGCTGCCGGTGATGTTTATCAACTTTGCTTGACGAATCAAATTCAGCTCGATGTCGAAGGCGATGCGCTGCTGACTTTTCTAAACCTGCGCCTAAGCAACCCCGCACCTTTTGCCGCCTATTTGAAGTTTGGCGCTAAAGCAATCGTCTGCTGTTCGCCTGAACAGTTCTTAAAGATCGACGCCAATCGAACCGTTTCTTCTAAGCCGATCAAGGGAACTCGCAGGCGTGATGCAGACCCCACCATCGACGCGGCACTCGCAGACGAACTTCGAAACGATGAGAAAGAACGTGCCGAGAACCTGATGATTGTCGACCTGATGCGCAACGACATCGGGCGCGTAGCAGAGCTCGACTCGGTGATTGTGAACAAGTTGTTTGATGTTGAGAGTTATGCGACAGTGCACCAGCTGGTGAGCACGGTTGAGGCAAAACTGGCCGAAGGTTTTGACGCGGCAGACGCTCTTTCGGCAGCATTTCCGGGTGGCTCAATGACCGGCGCACCAAAGTCTCGAGCGATAGAGCTCATTCAAGAGCTAGAGAGCAAGCCCGGCCAGACCGGGAGAGGCATTTACTCTGGTGCACTTGGTTACTTCACGCACACCGGGGTTGCCGATTTTGGCATGACCATAAGAACCTTGGTTGTCGAAGGTCGCAGCGCCACAATCGGAGTTGGCGGCGGCATCACGATCGATAGTCAACCTACTGCCGAACTCGAAGAAACCAAGTTGAAGGCGTCTGCCTTGCTTCGAGCGCTCAACGCCCCAGATCCGTGGTCGGCAACTTAATTCAAGCGAGCGCCCAGCCGGCTTGGTAATCTTGGGCTGATGTCTGAGCAAATAATCAACAACGAGTCCGAATACGACGTATTCGCCATCCAAGATAGATGGCTGCCGGTTTGGGATGAACTCAAGCCGTTCAATTCGGGAATCGAGGGCGACCCGCGTCCTAAGAAGTACGTGCTCGACATGTTTCCTTACCCCTCTGGTGACCTGCACATGGGTCACGCAGAGGCATACGCGCTCGGCGATGTAATCTCGCGCTACTGGACCCAAAAGGGTTTCAACGTCATGCACCCGATTGGCTGGGATTCGTTCGGCCTGCCGGCAGAGAACGCGGCGATCAAGCGCGGTCTAGACCCGAGGGGTTGGACCTACGACAACATCGCCCAGCAGAAGTCTTCGATGCGTCGCTATGCGTGCTCGTTCGACTGGGATCGCGTGCTCGCGACCAGCGACCCGATTTATTACCGCTGGAACCAGTGGCTCTTTCTAGAGTTTTATAACAAGGGTTTGGCGTACCGCAAAAACTCAAACGTCAACTGGTGCCCGAGTTGTCAAACCGTGCTCGCCAACGAGCAGGTCGTTCAGGGACTGTGTGAAAGATGCGACAGCGTCGTCACCAAGAAAGCCCTGACCCAGTGGTACTTCAAAGTGACCGAATATGCAGACCGCCTGCTCGATGATCTAGACACCCTCGAGGGCAACTGGCCTTCAAAGGTTTTGTCGATGCAAAGAAACTGGATAGGTCGATCGACCGGTGCTGAAGTTTCGTTCGAGGTCGAAGGGCGTTCAGAGCCAATCACCGTTTACACCACCAGGCCAGACACCCTCTTCGGCGCAACCTTCATGGTTGTCGCTGCCGACAGTGACTTGGCCGCAGAACTGGCTTCGATGTCTACCCCAGAGGTGCGCGTCGCCTTTCAGGCCTACCTAGAAGAAGTCAAGAAGTCGAACGACATCGAGCGCCTAGCAACAGACCGCAAGAAGACCGGTATTCAGCTCGATGCCCACGCGATAAACCCGATGAACGGCGAGAGACTGCCAATCTGGGTATCCGACTACGTTTTGGCAGACTACGGAACCGGCGCAATCATGGCGGTTCCAGCCCACGACGACCGCGACTACGAATTCGCTAAGCAATTCGGGTTACCCATTCGCCAGGTGGTCGATACCGGCGAGGGCGACCCATCCGTGATTGGTTTTGCAACCGTCGGCCCGGGCACGCTGGTGAACTCGGGCGAATTGAACGGACTTGACAAGGCAGCGGCAATTGCCAAGGCCATCGAACTTCTTGCGGCAAAAGGTCGCGGCAAGGCTGCGAAAAACTTCAGACTTCGCGACTGGCTGATTTCTCGCCAGCGCTATTGGGGCACTCCGTTTCCGATTATTCAC
>CAIKYE010000048.1 GCA_903831585.1 uncultured Micrococcales bacterium
ACGTAAAGAAGAAAGTAAAGAGAAACTTGAAGAAGACAAAAGGCAAAGTAAACATTCAGGTTGGCAAGAACAGCTCGGCCTTCTATTTTCTTGGCATGGTTGGCTCGACCATCTATTTCATCTCGACTGCTGCGGGCTTCTGGGATGGCGTTCTCGGAGTGCTCAAGTCACTGGTCTGGCCAGCATTCTTGATCTTCGAAGCACTTAGCGCTCTAGGCGCGTAGACCAATAAAAAATGCCTCCCAGATTTGGGAGGGACTTTTTTGAGCCGACCAGGGGACTCGAACCCCTAACCCTCGCATTACAAGTGCGATGCGCTACCAATTGCGCCAGGTCGGCCTAGGCCACAGATTTGCAGAAGAGATTTTGACCACTCTTCTTACGAGGGCGAGCTCGCAATCTGTGTCTATTGATCACCAAAGGTGAACTTTGTAATTCTAGTTGCCCGCCGCAATTTCCATAACGAACTGTGCGAACTGAGCAGCGTTGTCGATACCGCCCTTGTAGTGCTGACCGTTCACGAATACCGCAGGAGTTCCGTTCTTCTCAGCCCAGAAGGTTGTGCTGAACTCGGGAACTCCGGCTTCGAAAGTTGCGTCTGTGGTCTTTAGAATCCACTTTCCGAATGACTTCTCTTTTATGCAAGATTCAACCGATGACTCGTTGGTGATGCCAACCTGCTTTGCGGTCTTGAAAAGTTCGCTGTTGTTTGGACCTGCTTCACCCTCTGCCGGCTGGTTTCTGAACAGAGCCTGGCTGTAAGCAAAGTAACTGTTCGGCGAATAAGAGGCAACGCAAGCGGTGGCGTTAGCTGCTCGACTCGAGTACTCGTTAGGTGAGCCGCGACCATCCAAGAATGAAAGCGGGCGAACCTCGAGAGTTGCGACACCGGTGTCTAGCCAACCCTTGATTTGATCCATGTTGGCGTTCTCGAAGTAGGCACAGTATGGGCACTGGTAGTCGACGTAGGTAATGATTTTTACCGGAGACGCTGGCACCGCGGTAGCGCCAGGTGAAGGAGTCGGACTTGGGGTTGCTGAGGCGGTGAACATTTCGCCGTTGGCACCAACCAAGAATCCGTTGTTCGAGGTCTGGTTCATCGGGGTGTCACTCTGGTTCGAGTTCACATTGCCGGCCATGCCACCGATCACGACAGATGCGATGACTGCAGCGGCGCCGACAACCGAGAGGCCGACAGCTAGTTTGATGAGTATGCCCCTGCGGCGCTCAGTCTTCTTGTGCTGTTCGCGCATGGCCTTAGCCTTGGCACGAGCCTCTTCTCGCTGTTGCGAGCGGGTCGGTCGGTTGTTTGAACTCATCTGTAGCCTTTCGTCACGATTGGGTTTCGGACAGAATCTCATTCTAAACGAGGCCTCGGCAGGGCAAAAGCCTTGGCATAATTGAAGTAGCAGGTGGCGACCGCCATCTGGCTCTATCACAACGGATCGTCCGGCTCGTTCCTGCCGGTGAGGAGAAAACAATGGCATCAGTATCATTCAAAAGCGCAACCCGAATTTACCCGGGTGGCACTCGCGCAGCAGTAGACAAGCTAAACCTTGAGGTCGCCGATGGCGAATTCTTGGTTTTGGTTGGTCCTTCTGGTTGCGGAAAATCAACTTCGCTGCGAATGCTCGCAGGTCTAGAAGAAGTTAACGAAGGTCAGATTTACATCGGAACTCGCGATGTAACCGACGTTCCACCAAAAGACCGCGACATCGCGATGGTCTTTCAGAACTACGCTCTCTACCCACACATGACCGTGGCAGAA
>CAIKYE010000049.1 GCA_903831585.1 uncultured Micrococcales bacterium
GCGTCAATCGAGCCACTTGCCGAGAAGAAGGGCTGCGAGATTATTCTCGAGGCCCAGAGCGAGACAATCGAAGCCGAACTAGACAGTCGACGCATCGAGCGTTTGCTTCGCAATCTTTTGGCTAACGCAGTCGAGCACGGCGAAAGCAATCCGGTGACCGTTGCCGTTGCCGGCGGCGCTCACGCTGTTGCCGTTAGCGTGACCGATAACGGAGTTGGAATGACTCGAAGCCAGCTCGACCGAGTGTTCGACAGATTCTGGCGCGCAGATCCGGCTCGAAAGCGCACATCTGGCGGAACCGGCCTTGGTTTGGCCATCTCGCTCGAAGATGCAAACCTGCACTCGGGTTGGCTGCAGGTTGCCGCCAAACCAAACGAGGGCTCAACTTTCAGGCTTACGCTGCCCCGTTTTCAGGGTTCGGTCTTCTCGCAGTCACCGTTGCCGCTGCCACCGCGCAAGAAGCAGGTCGACGATGAAAGCTAGTTTGCTCAGGGCTCTTGCCCTGGTGGCGATTACAGCTCTTGCCCTCACCGGATGTGCCAAGCTGCCAACCGATTCAGAGGTCAAAGTCGGAAGCGACATTCAATCTGGCCTGACCGCCGACTACCTCTATTACTCGCCGAGTGGTCCAGACGAAGCGGCCACGCAGCAAGAAATCATCAACGGCTTCATCAACGCCGCAACCGGACCCCAGAATGACTATCAAGTGGCTCGAGAGTATCTGAGTCGAGACCTGGCGGCGAAGTGGAACCCAAGCGCCGAACTTCTGGTCGGTGACTCACGCCCAGTTATCGAAGTGATGGGCTCGACCGAAGCAACCGTGACCTTTAAAGCTGTCGCTCGGGTAGATGAACTAGGCCGCTATCAAGAGCTAGTTCCAGCAATATCTCGCATTCTTAAATACAGCATGATTGAAGAAGACGGTCAGTGGCGAATCAATCAAGCCCCAGATTCAATCGTGTTAGTACGTCCGGTGTTTGAGGTTTTGTTTAGAAGTTACTCGCTGTATTTCTATGACAATCAAGATCGATATCTTGTTCCCGACAGTCGCTGGTTTGCCACCAGAATTTCTACGGGCACCCGCCTGGTTTCGGCGCTGCTTGCCGGGCCAGATTATTGGTTGACCGATGCCGTGAATTCGGCGTTTCCGACAGGAACGCAATTGGCGCTCGATTCGGTGACCGTAGATGCTGGCACTGCAATCGTCGATCTCGATGCATCCGTGAATAGCACAACCGTTGCGCAGCGGCAGCGAATGCTGGTTCAGCTCACCGCAACGCTCACACAACTTCCAAACGTCTTCTCGGTGCAAATCAAGATTGACGGTGTTCTGCAAAACATAGTCAACCTTCCCTATCAGGTTTCGTTGGCGAAGAATCCAGACCCAATAGTTCTCACCAGCGATGGCTTTAGGCAACTCTCGACGAGCGCCGTGCCAATGAAACGGGCGAGCGAAGCTGCGAAAGACTGGCAGGCTACCGAATTTGGAATCAACAACCAGCAGACCCTTTTGGCACTCAAGGGCCCACAGGGTGTAGCGGTAACTCGCCTGACCGGCACCAGTAGCAACCTGACTGCCATTGATTACCGCGGTGACCTGCTTGCCCCGGTGATTGATCCGCAGGGTCTCATTTGGTGCCAAGGCGCAGCGGCCGACTCGCCTCTGACGGCCTACGACTCCACCGGCAAGCAAGTCTTTTCAACGCTTGGCTGGCTTTCACAGGCAGACCACGTGGCATTCTCAATGTCTCGTGAGGGGTCTCGAGTTGCATTCCTGCTGAACTACGAGGGTCAGGTCAGGCTCTATGTCGCAGCAATTGTGCGCGATGAAAAAGGCAATCCGCTTGCCATTTCCGTTCCGGTGCGCATGGCCAAGAGCGAGTTGCTAACCGGTTCGGTTTCATGGATAGATGAAACGACAGTGGCGAGCATTTCTCGATCTTCGGGTTCAATAACTTCGCCGGTTTACCTGCAGGTTGGTGGTCAGGTCAAAAAACTTGCCCCCGTGCCATCGGCTCAGTCGGTCGTTTCTAGTGGCATAGCCGCAGCATCGTATGCGCTTGACTCAAAACAAGAGCTGCGCATTCTTCGATCTCTCACCTGGATAAAGATTGCGAGAGATATTCTGGCAATTCACTTTGCTGGATAAAACTTGCAGTCGGTGAAAAACTCGCACACGTTTTCTTCGGTATTGCTTTCATGAACCATGACACTCATCGAATCGTTGCTTGATCTGCTATTGCCCTCACGATGCGCCGAGTGCTCTAGACCGCCCTCGGTTTACTGCAAAGACTGCTTGAGTCGGCACACGTTTCACACCGTAGAAAGAGCACATACACTCGCCAAGTCTGGAATTGCACTCTCGGTCTTAGACGAGCGGATTGCTAAAGCGATATCTGCTTTCAAAGAGCAGAATCAGTTTGCGATAGCTCGGGCGATGGTTGACGCTTTGCTGCCCGCAAACCCACTTGGTAAAATCGACCTGGTCGTGGCGGTGCCAAGTGACGCTTCGAGTTTCAAAAAGCGCGGCTTCGTGCCGGCGCAGATAATCGCAGAGCGGGTGGCTAGTCGGTGGGGCCTGCCCAACTCGAAATCGGCGCTCAGGTTTGTTCGGCAGGTCGAAGATCAGGCGGCTCTCAAATTTGGTCAGCGCCGAACCAACCTCGCCGACTCGATGGTGGCAGCTGCGAGTCTCAGCGGCAGGCGAGTTTTGCTGGTCGATGATGTTGTCACCACGGGTTCGACTCTCGCCGAGGCCTGCAGAGCCGCAACATCGGCGGGTGCCGAGGTGGTTGGCTTCGTGGTCCTGGCAGAGACCCTGAGGCGCAAAGAACCCAGCGCACATCCAGCGGTCTCTCAGGTTGAGCCTTGAGGCTCGCCTAAGATTGACTAAGTTATTCAAACCGACTCGTCTGGAGCTCAATCTTGGCAAATATTCTCGACAAGGTGCTGCGCGCCGGAGAAGGCCGAA
>CAIKYE010000050.1 GCA_903831585.1 uncultured Micrococcales bacterium
GCCAAGGCTACTAAGTCGAAGACGCCAGCTCTTAAGGCCAGCCCACAGCGTCGCGGTGTTTGCACCCGTGTTTACACCACCACCCCTAAGAAGCCGAACTCGGCTCTTCGCAAGGTGGCTCGTGTGAAGCTAAGCAACGGCATCGAAGTAACCGCCTATATCCCGGGTGAAGGTCACAACCTTCAGGAGCACTCAATGGTTCTAGTGCGCGGCGGCCGCGTAAAAGACCTACCAGGTGTTCGCTACAAGATCGTTCGCGGAGCTCTCGACACTCAGGCAGTGAAGAACCGCAAGCAGGCTCGCAGCCTATACGGCGCAAAGAAGGGTAAGTAATCTAAATGCCTCGTAAAGGCCCAATCACAAAGCGTCCAGTTGTTGCTGACCCGGTATACGGATCACCAGTTGTGTCGCAGCTAGTAAACAAGATTCTTCTTGACGGCAAGAAGTCGATCGCAGAGTCGATCGTCTACGGTGCCCTCGAAGGCGCAACCGGCAAGTCAGGCACTGACGCAGTTGTTCTTCTAAAGAAGGCACTCGACAACGTGAGACCAACCGTTGAGGTTCGTTCACGCCGTGTTGGTGGCTCGACCTACCAGGTACCGATCGAAGTGAAGGCACACCGTGCAAACACTTTGGCGATGCGCTGGTTGGTTAGCTATGCCAAGTTGCGCCGCGAAAAGACCATGACCGACCGCTTGATGAACGAGATTCTCGACGCATCAAACGGCCTAGGCGCAGCAGTGAAGCGTCGCGAAGACACTCACAAGATGGCTGAGTCGAACAAGGCATTCGCACACTACCGCTGGTAAACCACTTAGTTTCGCCTTCTAACCCACCCGGTTAGGGGGCGTAACTTTTGACCGAAGCAACACACACGCAATACCCCTAAACATCCAGGAGACCACCGTGGCACAAGACGTGCTTACCGACCTAAGCAAGGTTCGCAACATCGGCATCATGGCGCACATCGACGCCGGTAAGACCACCACCACCGAGCGCATCCTGTTCTACACAGGCATCACTCACAAGATTGGTGAGGTGCACGATGGTGCAGCGACTATGGACTGGATGGAGCAGGAGCAGGAGCGTGGAATCACTATCACCTCAGCTGCAACCACTTGCTTCTGGGACAAGAACCAGATCAACATCATCGACACCCCTGGACACGTTGACTTCACCGTTGAGGTAGAGCGTTCACTTCGCGTTCTAGACGGCGCCGTTGCTGTGTTCGACGGTAAAGAGGGTGTTGAGCCTCAGTCAGAGACCG
Organism: uncultured Micrococcales bacterium; assembly: GCA_903831585.1. Lineage (GTDB taxonomy): Bacteria > Actinomycetota > Actinomycetes > Actinomycetales > Microbacteriaceae > Rhodoluna. The sequence continues at coordinate 1,268 of CAIKYE010000050.1, forward strand.
TTTGGCGTCAGGCTGACAAGTATGACGTTCCTCGCATCTGTTTCGTAAACAAGATGGACAAGCTAGGTGCTGACTTCTACTTCACCGTAGACACCATCATCAAGCGTCTAGGTGCAAAGCCACTGGTTATTCAGATTCCTATCGGCGCAGAGTCAACCTTCGAGGGAATGGTTGACATCGTAAAGATGAAGGCTCTTACCTACCGCGGCGACACCGAGATGGGTGCAAAGTACGAGGTTGAAGAGATTCCTGCTGACCTTGTAGAAAAGGCAAACCACTACCGTGCAATCCTGCTCGAGACCGTCGCAGAAACCGACGAAGCTCTCATGGAGAAGTACTTCGCCGGCGAAGAGCTAACCGAAGCTGAGATCAAGGGTGCGATTCGCAAGATGACCATCAACTCGGAGCTTTACCCAATTCTTTGTGGCTCTGCCTTCAAGAACAAGGGTGTTCAGCCAATGCTCGACGCAGTTATCGACTACCTACCTTCACCGCTAGACGTTGCAGCTATCGTCGGTTCAAACCCTCGCGACGAAGAGCAGAAGATCACCCGCGAGCCAAAGGCTGACGGCCCATTCGCTGCCCTTGCTTTCAAGGTTATGACCCACCCATTCTTCGGTCGCTTGACTTACATCCGTGTTTACTCGGGTAAGGCAGACGCCGGTGCACAGGTTATTAACTCGACCAAAGACCGCAAAGAGCGCATCGGCAAGATGTTCCAGATGCACGCCAACAAGGAAAACCCTGTTGACTTTGCAACTGCCGGGCACATCTATGCAGTTATCGGTCTAAAAGACACCACCACCGGTGACACTCTTTGCGATCCAGACAACCAGGTTGTTCTTGAGTCAATGACTTTCCCTAAGCCAGTTATCTCGGTTGCAATTGAGCCAAAGACTAAGGGCGACCAGGAGAAGCTAGGTCTCGCAATTCAGAAGCTTGCCGAAGAAGACCCAACCTTCCGCGTTGAGCACGACCACGAGACCGGCCAGACCGTTATCTCGGGCATGGGTGAGTTGCACCTCGACATTCTCGTTGACCGCATGCGTCGCGAGTTCAAGGTTGAGGCCAACGTTGGTAAGCCACAGGTTGCTTACCGCGAGACCCTAAAGCGTGCAGTCGACAAGTATGACTACACCCACAAGAAGCAGACCGGTGGTTCAGGTCAGTTCGCGAAGATTCAGATCAAGCTCGAACCTATGGAGGTCGAGGGAGACAAGACTTACGAGTTCGTCAACGCCGTAACCGGTGGTCGCGTTCCTCGTGAATACATTCCGTCTGTAGACGCCGGCATCCAGGATGCCATGCTCGTGGGAACCCTTGCCGGTTACCCAGTAGTAGGCGTAAAGGCAACTCTTCTTGATGGCGCATATCACGACGTTGACTCGTCTGAAATGGCCTTCAAGATCGCTGGATCGATTGCCTATAAAGAGGCAGCTCGTCTAGCAAACCCAACTCTGCTCGAGCCGTTGATGTCGGTCGAAGTTCGTACCCCTGAGGAATACATGGGTGACGTAATCGGTGACTTGAACTCACGACGCGGTCAGATTCAGTCAATGGATGACGCCTCAGGCGTCAAGGTCGTTACCGCCCTAGTTCCACTGTCTGAAATGTTCGGTTATGTCGGTGACCTGCGCTCGAAGACTTCGGGCCGCGCGGTCTACTCGATGACCTTCGAGACCTACGCTGAGGTTCCAAAGGCTGTCGCCGAAGAAATCGTTCAGAAAGCTAAGGGCGAGTAGTAGCATCCGCTGCTCTCTTCTAATAAGATAGAAATTCTGTAAATCCCAAATTCTGTCGGGTGCCAAAACGCCCGAGTGAACAACGAGTCCTGAGGAGGACCCATAATGGCAAAGGCGAAATTCGAGCGCACCAAGCCGCACGTCAACATTGGTACTATCGGTCACGTTGACCACGGTAAGACCACTTTGACTGCAGCTATCACCCGTGTGCTTCATGACAAGTACCCAACTCTTAACACCGCATCTGCGTTCGACCAGATCGACAACTCTCCTGAAGAGAAGCAGCGCGGAATTACCATCAACATCTCACACGTTGAGTACCAGACCGAGAAGCGCCACTACGCTCACGTAGACGCTCCGGGCCACGCTGACTACATCAAGAACATGATCACTGGTGCAGCTCAGATGGATGGTGCGATTCTTGTAGTTGCAGCAACCGACGGCCCAATGCCTCAGACCAAGGAGCACGTGCTTCTTGCTCGTCAGGTTGGCGTTCCTTACATCGTTGTGGCTCTAAACAAGTCAGACATGGTTGACGACGCAGTAATCCTAGACCTCGTTGAGATGGAAGTTCGCGAACTTCTAAGCAAGTACGAGTTCCCTGGCGATGACGCACCTGTTATCCAGGTCTCAGCTCTAAAGGCACTTGAGGGCGACGCAACTTGGGGCGCAAAGGTTCTTGAGCTCATGGATGCTTGCGACACCCACATTCCAGAGCCAACTCGCGAACTAGACAAGCCTTTCTTGATGCCTGTTGAAGACGTTTTCACAATCACTGGTCGTGGAACCGTAATCACCGGCAAGATCGAGCGTGGCCAGGTCAAGGTTAACGACGAAGTTGAAATCGTTGGAATCCGCGACAAGCAGAAGACCACCGTTACCGGCATCGAAATGTTCCGCAAGCTTCTCGACTATGCAGAGGCCGGCGAGAACGTAGGTCTATTGCTACGTGGAACCAAGCGTGAAGATGTAGAGCGTGGACAGGTTGTTTGCAAGCCTGCCTCGATCACCCCTCACACCGGTTTTGACGCAAACGTCTACATCCTGTCAAAGGATGAGGGTGGCCGTCACAACCCGTTCTACGCGAACTACCGCCCACAGTTCTATTTCCGTACCACTGACGTGACTGGTGTTATCACCCTTCCTGCAGGTACTGAAATGGTTATGCCTGGCGACACCACCGAAATGGCAGTCGAGCTTATTCAGCCGATCGCTATGGAAGAGGGTCTACGTTTCGCTATCCGTGAGGGTGGCCGCACCGTTGGTGCAGGAACCGTAACCAAGATCACCAAGTAATTCATTTACTTATAAGAAATCCCTCGGCTTCGGCCGGGGGATTTCTTTTTGCCTCAAGAGTTAATCTGCTAACTGATTTGTTAACTTTGATAACAGCGGGTGAATAGTAAAAAATGGAAGCATGACTAACACAACTCCAGCCGCGGCCCCTGCAAAGCCAGCCGCGTCAAAAAAACCAACTAAAGCCAAGAAGCCAGCTGCTCCAAAGAAGCCAGTAGACCCAGCCAAGGCTGCTGCCAACAAAGCCAAGAAGGCCACCGTCAAGGTTGCCAAGAAGGCTGCCGTGAAGACCACCAAGAAGGTTGCAAGCAAGGTTGCCAAGAAGGTAGTCAAGAAGGTTGCTCCAAAGAAGCCAGCGGCTAAGAAAGCCGTAGCCAAGGTCGTTAAGAAGGCCGTTAAGTCAGCTGTCAAGAAGGCAGCCCCTAAGAAGTCTTCAAAGGGCAAGAAGAAGTAATTCCAATTGGTGGAACCCCAGGTCTAAAGATCTGGGGTTTTTGCCATATTTAGGCTGATTTAATTTGCATTGCCCGCCTTCGATGTGGCAAGATTGGAAAGTTCTTGAGTCGTCGCGCTATCTTGCGTGAACCACTGCAGGCATTTGTGAACAGATTCGTCTGGGCCGGCCGCAGCTGAACAGAAATGTATTCGACCTTTTGCTCGATGTTTTCGACCGGTTTCCGGGCGACACACCCGAGTGCGTGGGTCGGAGTAGCAGTACCTCATCGGGCTAAAACCCGCGGAGTTTGACAGATAAACAGTGGTGCAACATCAGTAGTGCTACTAAGCACGCGGCGTAAAACCCGCGAATGTGATATGAGAGCGAGTCAAGATGGCCGGACAGAAAATCCGCATTCGACTTAAGTCATACGACCACGAGGTCATTGACGTTTCTGCGCGCAAAATCGTAGATACCGTTACTCGTGCCGGTGCGACCGTGGTGGGCCCAGTTCCACTGCCAACCGAGAAGAACGTTGTGTGTGTGATTCGTTCACCGCACAAGTACAAAGACAGCCGCGAGCACTTCGAGATGCGCACCCACAAGCGTGTAATCGATATCATCGATCCAACTCCTAAGGCAGTTGACTCTTTGATGCGTCTCGACCTTCCGGCTGACGTAAACATCGAGATCAAGCTCTAAGGAAAACGATGACTACTCAAAATAAGACTGTTAAGGGACTACTGGGCAAGAAGCTCGGCATGACTCAGGTCTGGGATGCGAACAACAAGCTTGTTCCTGTCACCGTGATCGAGGCTGGCTCAAACGTAGTTACCCAAATCAAAAATGTTGAGACCGACGGTTACGTCGCGATCCAGGTTGCATTCGGTGCAATCAAGCCAACCAAGGTAGACAAGCCAACTGCTGGTCACTTTGAAAAAGCTGGCGTAAACCCACGTCGTTACCTTGCAGAGATTCGCACCGCTGATGCAGCTGACTACTCAGTTGGCCAAGAGCTCGGTGTTGAAGTTTTCGAAGTTGGTTCAAAGCTTGACGTTGTCGGAACCTCAAAGGGTAAAGGCTTCGCAGGTCACATGAAGCGCCACGGTTTCCACGGTGTTGGTGCATCTCACGGTGCTCACCGCAACCACCGCAAGCCTGGTTCGATCGGTATGTCATCTACTCCTGGACGCGTTTTCAAGGGTAAGAAAATGGCTGGCCGCATGGGAACCGACCGCGTAACCACCTTGAACCTAACCCTTCACTCAGTAGACGCCGAAAAGGGTCTGCTACTTGTCAAGGGTGCCGTTCCTGGCCCTAAGGGTCAGCTCGTATTCGTTCGCAACGCAGTGAAGGGAGCGTAACCAAATGGCTAATTCGGTAGACGTTCTTGACGTCGCAGGAAAGAAGACCGGCACCGCCGAACTTCCGACTGAACTATTCGACGTTCAAACCAACATCCCGCTTATTCACCAGGTTGTTGTTGCTCAGTTGGCTGCTGCTCGTCAGGGCACCCAGTCAACCAAGCGTCACGGTGAAGTTTCTGGAACCGGTAAGAAGCCGTTCAAGCAGAAGGGAACCGGTCGCGCTCGTCAGGGCTCACTCCGCGCTCCACAGATGCGTGGCGGTTATGTTACTCACGGTCCAAAGCCTCGTGACTACGACCAGCGCACTCCTAAGAAAATGATTGCTGCTGCGACCAAGGGCGCTCTAAGCGACCGCGCACGCAACAACCGTCTGCACGTAATCAACGCTTTCGCCATTGGTGACAAGCCGTCGACCAAGTCAGCTCAGGAAATCATCGTGAGACTAACCGCTCGCCGCAACGTTCTAGTAGTTCTAGACCGCAGCGACGACGTGAGCTACAAGAGCTTGCGCAACATTCAGAAGCTTCACGTTCTGCCGGTTGACCAGCTAAACGCTTACGACGTGTTGATGAGCGACGACGTGATTTTCACGAAGGCGGCACTCGACGCATTCATCTCAGGTCCATCGAAGGGCTCGGCTAAGGCCACTGCAACTTCGAGCGAAGCAGGGGAGGCATAAACCATGTCTGCAATCAACAAAGATCCACGCGACGTAATCATCAAGCCAATCGTCTCTGAGAAGAGCTACAACTTGATCGACAACGGCAAGTACACCTTTGAGGTTGACCCAACTTCGAACAAGACTGAAATCAAGCAGGCTATCGAAGCGATCTTCAAGGTGAAGGTTGCATCGGTTAACACGCTAAACCGCGTTGGCAAAACCCGTCGCACCAAGTTTGGTCTCGGAAAGCGCAAAGACACAAAGCGCGCCATCATCACCCTAAAGTCCGGCTCAATCGACATCTTTTCAAGTGTCGTTTAAGGCAAGCGGAGGAAACTAGAAAATGGGAATTCGTAAATACAAGCCAACGACTCCAGGTCGTCGTGGATCGTCTGTCTCGGACTTTGCCGAGATCACTCGCACCACTCCTGAGAAGTCGCTACTTCGCCCACTTACCAAGTCGGGCGGTCGCAACAACCAGGGCCGTGTTACCACTCGCCACATCGGTGGAGGACACAAGCGTCAGTACCGTCTAATCGACTTCCGTCGTCACGACAAGGATGGCGTTCCTGCAGTTGTAGCTCACATCGAGTACGACCCGAACCGCACCGCGCGCATTGCACTCTTGCACTACGCCGACGGTGAGAAGCGTTACATCATCTGCCCAAACAAGTTGAAGCAGGGTGACCGCATCGAGCAGGGTGCAAACGCCGACATCAAGCCAGGTAACAACCTGCCTTTGAAGAACATCCCAACCGGTACCGTGATTCACGCTATCGAGCTAAAGCCAGGCGGCGGTGCCAAGATGGGCCGTTCAGCTGGTGCGTCAGTTCGTCTAGTTGCAAAGGACGGCGCTTATGCGCAGCTTCGTTTGCCATCAGGCGAAATTCGCAACGTAGACGCTCGCTGCCGCGCAACCATCGGTGAAGTTGGCAACGCAGAGCAGTCAAACATCAACTGGGGTAAGGCTGGCCGCATGCGCTGGAAGGGCGTTCGCCCAACCGTTCGTGGTGTCGCCATGAACCCGGTCGACCACCCACACGGTGGTGGTGAAGGTAAGACTTCTGGTGGACGTCACCCAGTGACTCCTTGGGGTCAGGCCGAAGGCCGCACACGCAAGCCAAACTTGCCAAGCAACAAGCTCATTGTCCGCCGACGCCCACCTGGCAAGCACTAGTAGGAGTTCGAACTTATGCCAAGAAGTCTGAAAAAAGGCCCGTTTGTCGACGAGCACCTAATGAAAAAGGTGCGCGTTCAGAACGAAGCAAATACCAAGAATGTGATCAAGACCTGGTCGCGTCGCTCGATGATTGTGCCGTCAATGCTCGGTCACACCATCGCGGTGCACGACGGTCGCAAGCACATCCCTGTATTCGTTAGCGAGACCATGGTTGGTCACAAGCTCGGCGAATTCGCACCTACCCGCACCTTCCGTGGTCACGTGAAGGATGACAAGAAGGGCAAGCGCAAATAATGGAAGCTTTCGCAAAACTTAAGCACATCCGCATTACGCCGATGAAGGCTCGCCGCGTGGTTAACACCATCCGTGGCAAGCAGGCTACCGAAGCACTAGCAATCTTGAAGTTTGCACCTCAAGCTGCAAGCGAGCCGATCCGCAAGCTCGTTGCATCTGCAGTTGCAAACGCAAAGGTTAAGGCCGACGCAGCGAACATCATGTTCGATGAAGACGACCTAATCATTTCTCAGGCATTCGTCGACGAGGGAACCACCTTGAAGCGTTTCATGCCTCGTGCACAGGGACGCGCATTCCAGATTCTAAAGCGCACCAGCCACATCACTGTTGTGGTTGCAACTCCAGACGAGGTTGCCGCAACTGCCGGCGCTAAGAAAGCGAGCAAGAACTAATGGGACAGAAAGTAAACCCATACGGTTTCCGTCTAGGTATCACCACCGATCACATTTCGCGTTGGTTTGCAGACTCAACTAAAAAGGGTCAGCGTTACTCAGACTATGTAACCGAAGACATCAAGGTTCGCGCACTGCTAACCCAGCGTCTAGACCGCGCTGGTGTTTCGCGTGTAGAGATCGAGCGCACACGTGACCGTGTTCGTGTCGACATCCACACCGCACGCCCGGGTCTAGTCATCGGCCGTCGTGGCGCAGAGGCAGAAGCCATTCGCACCGACCTAGAGAAGCTAACCAACAAGCAGATTCAGTTGAACATCCTCGAGGTTAAGAACCCAGACATGGATGCGCAGCTCGTTGCCCAGGGTATTGCTGAGCAGCTAAACGCTCGTGTTGCTTTCCGTCGCGCAATGCGCAAGGGAATGCAGGGAGCGCTTCGCAGCGGAGCAAAGGGTATTCGTGTTCAGACCTCTGGTCGTCTTGGTGGAGCAGAAATGTCTCGCACCGAGTTCTACCGTGAAGGCCGTGTTCCACTACACACCCTTCGTGCCAACATCGACTACGGCTTCTATGAGGCCAAGACTGTTTTCGGTCGCATCGGTGTAAAGGTTTGGATCTACAAGGGCGACATGACCAACAAGGAACTTGCGATTCAGCAGGCTAACGCCCCGAAGCGCAACAACGAGCGTTCAGATCGCCCACGCCGCGGCCCAGCACCTGCCGAGGCAAGTGCTCCTGCAGCAGAGAAGGTTGAGGCATAAACATGTTGATTCCACGTCGCGTAAAGCACCGCAAGCAGCACCACCCGTCACGCTCAGGCGCGGCAAAGGGTGGCACCACAGTATCTTTCGGAGAGTTCGGCATTCAGGCACTAACCCCTGCGTACGTAACCAACCGTCAGATCGAAGCTGCACGTATTGCAATGACCCGTCACATCAAGCGTGGTGGAAAGGTTTGGATCAACATCTACCCAGACCGTCCACTTACCAAGAAGCCAGCCGAAACTCGCATGGGTTCAGGTAAGGGTCACGTTGAGTTCTGGGTGGCAAACGTCAAGCCAGGCCGCGTAATGTTCGAGGTCGCCGGAGTTAGCGAAGAGCTAGCTCGCGAGGCAATGACTCGTGCGATCCACAAGCTTCCGCTAAAGGCTCGCATCATCAAGCGTGAAGAAGGTGACGCATAATGACAATCGGTTCAAAGAATCTTGCACCAGCAGAACTCGACAAGATCGAAGACTCTGTATTGGTCGAAGAGCTCAAGAAGGCGAAAGAAGAGCTGTTCAACCTTCGCTTTCAGTCGGCCACAGGTCAGCTAGAGAGCCACGGGCGTCTGCGCGCTGTAAAGCGTGACATCGCTCGCATCTACACCATCATCCGTGAGCGCGAGCTAGGCATTCGTGCGGTACCAGTTGCCGCCGCCAAGCCTGCGACCAAGGCCAAGAAGGCTGCAGCTGTCGAAGCTGTAGCAGAGACTAAGGAAGCATAATGGCGACCGAGAAGAACACTGCAGTTGCAGCTGAGACCACCGAGACTCGCGGTTACCGCAAGACTCGTCGTGGCTACGTTGTCAGCGACAAGATGAACAAGACCATCGTGGTTGAGGTAGAAGACCGCGTAAAGCACCCGCTTTACGGCAAGGTTATTCGCCGCAGCACCAAGGTCAAGGCTCACGACGAGTTGAACACCGCTGGAATTGGTGACCTCGTCTTGATCAGCGAAACCCGTCCACTGTCAGCAACAAAGAACTGGCGCCTAGTCGAAATTCTCGAAAAGGCCAAGTAATTCCCGAGGCTTCCGGTCGGTAATCGGTTGCCCATAACAAGGAGAAGAAGTAATGCTTCAACAAGAGTCAAGAATGAAGGTTGCCGACAACACCGGCGCCAAAGAACTTCTTGCTATCCGCATTCTCGGTGGTTCAAAGCGCCGTTACGCGGGTCTCGGTGACGTAATCGTTGCCACCGTAAAGGACGCAATTCCTGGTGGAAACGTAAAGAAGGGTGACGTCGTAAAGGCGGTTATCGTTCGCACCAAGAAAGAGACTCGTCGTCCGGATGGCTCATACATCAAGTTCGACGAGAACGCAGCAGTGATCATTAAGAAAGACGGCGAGCCTCAGGGCACCCGCATCTTCGGCCCAGTCGGCCGCGAGCTTCGCGACAAGAAGTTCATGAAGATCATCTCGCTAGCACCGGAGGTCATTTAATCATGGCGAACATTAAAAAGGGCGACAACGTTCAGGTCATCACCGGTTCAGACAAGGGCAAGCAGGGTCAGGTTTTGGCTGTGCTAACCGAGGCGAACAAGGTAATCGTTCAGGGCGTAAACCTAAAGAAGAAGCACAACCGCATCACCCAGAGTGACCGCGGTGTGAAGCAGGGCGGCATCGAGACAATCGAAGCGCCAATCCACGTTTCAAACGTTCAGGTCGTAGACCCAGGCACCAAGAAGGTGACTCGTCTTGGTTCACGCGAAGACAAGGTAACCAAGAACGGTGTAACCAGAACTGTTCGTGTTCGCGTGGCTAAGAAGTCAGGTAAGGACATCTAATGGCAACTAAGACTCCAGCACAGGCACTTCCTCGCCTAAAGGCTCAGTACCGTGAAGAAATCGCTGCAGCGCTAGCCGCAGAGTTCGGTTTCAAGAACCCACACCAGATTCCTAACCTCACCAAGATCGTTGTGAACATGGGTGTCGGTGACGCAGCCAAGGATGGCAAGCTAATCGACGGCGCTATCCGTGACCTAACCGCAATCACCGGTCAGAAGCCACAGGTTAACCTAGCTCGCAAGTCAATCGCTCAGTTCAAGCTTCGTGAGGGCCAGGCAATTGGCGCGCACGTAACTCTTCGTGGCGACCGCATGTGGGAATTCCTAGACCGTCTATTGAACTTGGCGCTGCCACGTATCCGCGACTTCCGCGGTCTTAGCAGCAAGCAGTTTGACGGAAACGGAAACTACACCTTTGGTCTCTCAGAGCAGAACGCTTTTCACGAGATCAACCAGGACAGTATCGACCGCTCACGCGGTATGGACATCACCGTTGTCACCACCGCAAGAACCAATGACGAAGGCCGCGCGCTTCTAACCGCACTCGGCTTTCCGTTCAAAACTGAAGAGAACAAATAACCCTAAGAAATTGGCAAGGTCCAGCTCCTTGTAAAGATCTGGATACCTCCAAGGAAAGCAGCAACAAATGACAATGACAGACCCGGTAGCAGACTTTCTGACCCGGCTGCGCAATGCAAACTCTGCGTACCACGAGACAGTCAGCTTGCCTTACAGCAAGTTGAAGGCCAACATCGCAGAGATCCTCAAGTCAGAGGGTTACATTGCAAGCATCAAGGTTGAAGACGCAAAAGTCGGCAAGACTCTAATCATCGACCTCAAGTTCGGTCCGAACCGCGAGCGTTCACTCGCCGGCATCAAGCGTGTTTCAAAGCCTGGTCTTCGCGTTTACGCAAAGTCAACCGAGCTTCCTCGCGTTCTCGGTGGCCTAGGCATCGCAATCTTGTCAACATCTAGCGGTCTTCTAACCGACCGTCAGGCAGCCAAGAAGGGAGTAGGCGGAGAAGTTCTCGCCTACGTTTGGTAATCACTCATGTCACGTATTGGAAAGATGCCGATCCCGGTTCCTGCCGGAGTCGAAGTAAAGATTGACGGAAACGACGTCTCAGTCAAGGGCCCTAAGGGTCAACTTGCACTAACCGTTGCTGACCCGATCACTGTTGCACTCGAAGACGGAAAAGTCATCGTTACCCGTCCGGATGACGAGCGTATTTCACGTTCGCTACACGGACTAACTCGCACATTGATTTCAAACCAGATCATCGGAGTCACCGAGGGTTACACCAAGGGACTCGAAATCGTTGGTACTGGTTACCGTGTAACCGCAAAGGGCTCAGACCTTGAGTTTGCGCTTGGTTACTCGCACCCAATTTTGGTGAAGGCCCCAGCGGGCATCACCTTCACAATCGATGGCAACACCAAGGTCACTGTGTCGGGAATCGACAAGCAGGCCGTCGGTGAAGTCGCCGCGAACCTTCGCAAGTTGCGCAAGCCAGAGCCTTACAAGGGCAAGGGTGTTCGCTACGCAGGCGAAGTTGTTCGTCGCAAAGCCGGAAAGTCAGGTAAGTAGTCATGGCTCTTATTCCAAGAAATCGCGGAAAAAGCAAGGCGGATGCTCGCGACCGTCGTCACCTACGTCTTCGCAAGAAGCTAGCTGGCACAGCGTTGCGTCCACGCCTAGTGGTTACCCGTTCGGCTCGTCACGTATTCGTTCAGGTTGTCGACGACAGCAAGGGCATCACCCTGGCTTCGGCATCAACCATGGAAGCAGAAATGCGCAAGTTCGACGGCGACAAGTCTGCAAAGTCAACCAAGGTCGGCTTGCTGATCGCGGAGCGCGCAAAGAGCGCAGGCGTTACTGAGGTCGTCTTCGACCGCGGTGGCAACAAGTATTCAGGCCGCATCGCTGCAATTGCAGATGCTGCCCGCGAGGGAGGTTTGGTTCTCTAATGACTGAAATCAATACAGAAGTAGCGGCAGCAGAAGTAACTGCCGACGCAACCGACAAGGGTGCACCTGCAGTTGACGCGAACGAGCGCGAAGCTCGTCGTGGCGGCCGTGAGCGCGCACCTCGTGGTGAGCGTCGCGATCGCGAAGAGAACAAGAGCCAGTTTCTTGAGCGCGTTGTCACCATCAACCGTGTTTCAAAGGTTGTTAAGGGTGGTCGTCGCTTCAGCTTCACCGCACTAGTTGTTGTCGGCGACGGCAATGGTCTAGTTGGCGTTGGTTACGGAAAGTCGAAAGAAGTTCCGTCAGCAATCGCCAAGGGCGTCGAAGAGGCCAAGAAGAACTTCTTCCGTGTTCCACGCGTAAACAGCACGATTCCTCACCCGGTTCAGGGCGAGGCAGCTGCCGGTGTAGTCCTTCTTCGCCCGGCATCAGCTGGTACCGGAGTTATCGCCGGTGGTCCAGTTCGTGCAGTGCTCGAGTGTGCAGGCATCAACGACGTCTTGAGCAAGTCGCTCGGATCATCGAACACAATCAACATCGTTCACGCCACCGTTGCCGCATTGCGTCAACTTGAAGAGCCTGCAGCAGTTGCAGCTCGTCGTGGCTTGACCCTAAGCGAAGTAGCACCAGCAGGTCTAATTCGCGAGCAGAACAAGGCAGGTGTTTAATGGCGATTCGTCTAAAAGTTACCCAAATCAAGAGTGAAATTGGTGGCAAGCCAAATCAGCGTGAAACCATGCGCACCCTCGGGCTCAAGAGAATTGGCGACATCGTCGTCAAAGAAGACTCGAACTCGTTGCGCGGCATGGTTCGCACAGTGGCTCACCTCGTAAAAGTTGAGGAGATCAACTAATGCCAGAAGACAAGAAGCCAGCAGCGGCGAAGGCCCCTGCAGCTAAGAAGCCAGCCGCTGCGAAAGCACTAGCTGCCGAAAAGAAGCCAGCTGCCGCAAAGGCTGCTGCTCCTAAGGTCGAAGCTGAGGCAAAGGCCGAGAAGCCGGCAGCGAAAGCTGCTGCTAAGGCTCCTGCCGCAAAGAAGCCTGCCGAGCCAAAAGAGAAGGTAACTGTTCTTAAGTTGCACCACTTGCGCCCAGCACCTGGCTCAAAGAAAGACCGCACCCGTGTTGGTCGAGGTGAAGGTTCAAAGGGTAAGACTGCAGGCCGTGGTACCAAGGGTACAAAGGCTCGTTACCAGGTTCGCCCAGGCTTCGAAGGTGGTGGTGTTCGTCTAGTTATGCGCACCCCTAAGCTTCGTGGTTTCAAGAACCCTTTCCGCGTGGAGTATCAGGTTGTAAACCTCGAGGCTCTAGCCGAGTTGTTCCCTAACGGTGGCAACGTAACCAAGGCTGACTTGGTTGCCAAGGGCGCCGTTCGCAAGAACGAGCCTGTAAAGGTTCTCGGCAACGGCGACATCTCAGTTAAACTGAACATCACTGTAGACAAGGTCTCGCGCTCAGCAGCCGAGAAAATTGTCGCAGCTGGTGGCTCGGTCAACGAGTAACACCGAGCTCTACTAACCAGGAGGCCTGCCGTTGTTTAGCGCCGTCATTCGCGCGTTCCGCACCCCGGATCTGCGCAACAAGCTGTTGTTCACCATCTTTATCGTTGCAATTTTCCGTCTGGGCTCGTTCATTCCTGCCCCGTTCGTAAACTACGGCAACGTTCAGCAGTGTCTTCAGGCGACCCAGAGCACTTCGGGTCTCTATGAACTTGTGAACCTCTTCAGCGGTGGCGCTTTGCTTCAGCTCTCGGTCTTTGCGCTTGGCATCATGCCTTACATCACGGCGTCGATCATCACGCAGCTTTTGCGCGTGGTAATTCCGCGCTTCGAAGCTCTCTATAAAGAAGGTCAGTCGGGTCAGGCTCAGCTAACTCAGTACACCCGTTACCTAACCATCGCTCTAGGAATCTTGCAGTCGACCACTTTGATTGCGGTTGCTCGTCAGGGCGCTTTGTTTGGCGCGAGCTGCACCAGCCAGATTCTTACAGACACATCACCGATGGCAATCATCCTGATGGTTCTCACCATGACTGCCGGAACCGGCTTGATCATGTGGATGGGTGAGCTTCTAACCGAGCGCGGTGTTGGCAACGGTATGTCACTGCTTATCTTCACCTCAATCGCAGCAACCTTCCCTGCATCGCTTATCGCAATCGCCGAGACCAAGAGCATCGAAACTCTTCTCGTCGTTATCGGTGTCGGTGTTCTAATCGTGGGTCTGGTTATTTTGGTTGAGCAGTCGCAGCGACGAATTCCGGTTCAGTACGCAAAGCGTGTTGTTGGTCGTCGTGAGTATGGCGGTCAGAGCACTTACATTCCGATCAAGGTAAACATGGCCGGAGTTGTTCCAGTTATCTTTGCCTCGAGCTTGCTATACCTACCTGCTCTTATCGCGCAGTTCAACCAGCCTGATGCAAATGGCAAGGTTCAAGACTGGGTTACCTGGGTTTCCAACTACCTAACCCAGGGCGACAACCCGCTTTACATGTCGCTTTACTTCTTGTTGATCTTTGGCTTCACCTACTTCTATGTTGCGATCACCTTCAACCCCGAAGAGGTCAGCGACAACATGAAGAACTACGGTGGTTTCGTTCCGGGCATCCGTGCCGGTCGCCCGACCACCGAATTCCTCGAGTATGTCTTGAGTCGTGTGACTTTTGCTGGAGCCATTTACCTTGGTCTCATTGCGATGGTGCCTCTTGTGGCGTTCACCCTGGTGGGTGCAAACCAGAACTTCCCATTCGGTGGAACCTCAATTTTGATCATCGTTGGTGTCGGTCTTGAGACTGTCAAGCAGATCAATGCGCAGATGCAGCAGCGCAATTACGAGGGTCTACTCAAGTGACCCGGCTTCTCTTGATCGGCACACCAGGTGCCGGCAAGGGCACGCAGGCCCAGCGTCTATCAGAGACGTTCGACATTCCTGCGATTTCAACCGGCGACATTTTCAGACTCAACGTCAAGAACGAGACCGAGCTTGGCACACAAGCCAAGGCTTTCATGGATCGCGGCGAGTATGTTCCAGACTCACTCACCAACGAATTGGTTCGTGACCGCTTGTCGCATGCAGATGCCACGGATGGGTTTTTGCTCGACGGCTACCCTCGCACAGCAGATCAGGTTCAAGAGCTCGACGACATTCTTGCTGAAAAGAATCAGCAACTCGACGCAGTTGTCATGCTCAGCGCCGACGTTGACGAAGTCGTGCGTCGTTTGTTGAATCGGGCAATCGAACAGGGTCGAGCAGACGACACCGAAGACGTAATTCGTCATCGCCTAGATGTTTACGAAGCTCAGACCGCTCCGCTGATTTCGGTTTACGCTGCTCGCGGCCTTGTGATTACTGTTGACGGCCTCGGCGAAGTTGCCGACGTTACCGGCCGCATTGTCGATGCGCTTGCCGAGCGCGGCATCAGCAAAAACTAATGTCACGCGCAGACTACACAGCCAAAACCAACGCCGAGATTCTCTTGATGCGTGAAGCCGGGCTAATTACTCGCAAGGCCTTGAATGCGGTTCGCGCTGCAGCCAAGCCGGGTGTTTCGACTATCGAGCTCGACACAATCGCCGACGAAACCATTCGCAGCCACGGTGCTCACTCAAACTTTCAGTTGGTCGACGGCTACGTGCACACAATCTGTTCTTCAATCAACGATGAAATCGTGCACGGAATTCCCCGCGCAGATCGAGTGCTTGCCGCTGGCGACATTTTGTCGATTGACTGCGGTGCCGAGATCAACGAGTGGAATGGCGACAGCGCCTTCAGCATCGTTATTCCAGGTGAGGCAGACCCCGAGTTGGTTGCCTCGCGTCAGCAGCTCAGCGACGTCACCGAGGGTTCGCTCTGGGTTGGCATCGCTGCACTCGCGAAGGCTGAGTATCTGAACGAGGTTGGCACAGCCATCGAGGCTTACATCGCCGAAAAGAGTGAAGAGCACGGTCGAGAATACGGCATTCTCGAGGATTACATCGGGCACGGCATCGGCCGTCACATGCACGAAGAGCCACCGGTTTTCAACTACAAGACCCGTCACAAGGGCCCGAAGGTGCTGCCTGGGCTCGTAGTCGCCATCGAGCCGATGGTCACCGGCGGATCAGACAAGGTCAAGGTCCTGGCCGATGGCTGGACAGTCTCGAGCAAAGATGGCTCGGATGCCGCCCACTGGGAGCACACGGTTGCCGTTCACGAGGGCGGAATCTGGGTTTTGACGGCCGAAGACGGCGGAATCGCTGGCCTAGCACCCTTTGGCATCGTGCCAACCCCAATTTCGTAGCAAAAGCTGTCAGAGACCGCCCTGGCCTAGAAAATCGGGCTGCAGACTAGCAATAACCTGCTTTAGGGCGTAGGATTGGGACTCGGTGTTTCTGCACGTAATCCCACACAAATTTGTGTCAAGTTTTCGTGCGCTCGTTATGCCAAAAGCTGATAGATAAAGGATTTATGGCCAACAAAGACGGTGTCATCGAAATCGAGGGCAGTGTAGTTGAAGCTCTTCCGAACGCAATGTTCAGAGTAGAGCTCGACAATGGTCACAAAGTTTTGGCTCACATATCAGGAAAGATGCGCCAGCACTACATCCGAATCCTCCCAGAGGATCGCGTGATTGTAGAACTGAGCACATACGACCTAACTCGTGGCCGCATTATCTATCGCTACAAATAAACGGTTAGCAATAACCCTTAAGAAGAAGTAAGAGACATGAAGGTAAACCCTAGCGTTAAGAAGATTTGCGACAAGTGCAAAGTTATTCGTCGCCACGGTCGCGTCATGGTTATCTGCGAAAACCCGCGCCACAAACAGCGCCAGGGCTAACAGATACAAAACGCACCAACTTCTAACTAAATAGCAACAAAAACAAAAAGGCACCACAACATCGAAAGATGTCACCTTCGGAAAAGGCCGAAGCCCGATAAATCGGGGTGTGATGCTGCAGACCTTTTATAACAAGGAGAAATCCAATGGCACGTGTTGCCGGAGCAGATATTCCAGACGCGAAGCGCGTCGAAATCGCACTTACCTACATCTATGGAATTGGCCGCACTCGTTCGGTCAAGATTCTTGCTGACACCAAAGTCGACAAGAACATCCGTGTAAAAGACTTGTCAGACGACCAGCTCGTCTCGATTCGTGACTACATCGAAGGCAACTACAAAGTTGAGGGTGACCTTCGCCGTGACGTCGCTGCCGACATTCGCCGCAAGGTTGAGATCGGTTCATACGAAGGAGTTCGTCACCGCAAGGGACTTCCTGTTCGTGGTCAGCGCACCAAGACCAACGCTAGAACTCGCAAGGGTCCAAAGCGCACCGTGGCCGGCAAGAAGAAGGTTGCTCGCTAGTCTCTAGCGCAGCATTCGACGAAAGAATTCAGGAGAAAACTCATGGCAGCACCTAAGAAAGTTGCAGCAGGCGCACGTAAGCCTCGCAAGAAGGTCATTAAGAACATCACCGTTGGACAGGCGCACATCAAGAGCACCTTCAACAACACCATCGTTTCGATTACCGACTCAACCGGAGCGGTTATCTCGTGGTCATCATCTGGTGACGTGGGCTACAAGGGTTCGCGCAAGTCAACCCCGTTTGCTGCCCAGCTAGCCGCTGAATCAGCAGCTCGCAAGGCGCAGGAGCACGGCCTAAAGAAGGTTGATGTTTTCGTGAAGGGCCCAGGCTCAGGTCGGGAAACAGCAATTCGTTCGCTTCAGGCTGCAGGTCTTGAGGTCGGTTCAATCTCTGACGTGACCCCACAGGCTCACAACGGATGCCGCCCTCCAAAGCGCCGCCGCGTCTAGCTCTCAGCGTCAACCAAAAACTTAACCCGTAACAAAACTTTGCAGTGGCCACTGCGGAGTTCAAAACTAGACATCAAATAGTGGATGTCTTTGTGAAAGGAACAAATAGTGCTAATTGCACAGCGCCCAACATTGAAGCCAACTTCAACCAGCGAAAACCGCGCGACCTTCACCCTCGAGCCACTCGAGCCAGGTTTCGGTTACACCCTTGGTAACTCACTCCGCCGCACCTTGCTCTCATCGATCCCTGGTGCTGCAGTCACCAACGTTCGTTTTGCCGGTGTGAAGCACGAGTTCACCACCATCGATGGCGTAAAAGAAGACGTCACCGAAATCATCTTGAACATCAAGGAGCTCGTTGTTTCGAGCGACAACGATGAGCCAGTGGTTGCACACGTAATCAAGAACGGTGCCGGTCAGGTAACTGCCGCCGACATCCAGGTTCCTGCCGGTGTTGAGATTTTCAACCCTGAGTTGGTAATTGCAACCATCGATGCAAAGGCAAAGTTCGAGTTGCAGCTAACCATCGAGCGTGGCCGCGGCTACGTTCAGGCTTCGCTAAACCGCAACCCAAACGCCGACGCCGACTGGATTCCAATCGACTCGATCTATTCACCAGTTCTCAAGGTCTCTTACCGTGTCGAGGCAACTCGTGCCGGTGAGTTCACCAACTTCGACAAGCTAGTTGTTGACGTTGAGACCAAGCCATCGATGACACCAGAAGATGCATTTGCATCAGCAGGTAGCACCTTGGTTGAGCTGTTCGGTCTTGCAAAGGCTCTGAACGAAGCAGCCGAGGGTATCGAACTTGGTGCAGCTCCAGTTGAGTCAAACCTCTCACCTGAATTGGCAATGCCAATCGAAGAGCTAGACCTAACCGTTCGCTCATACAACTGCCTCAAGCGCGAAGGAATCAACACTGTTGCAGAGTTGATCAACCTTTCAGAAGACCAGTTGATGAACATTCGCAACTTCGGTAGCAAGTCGGTCGACGAGGTGCGCGACAAGCTCACCTCAATGGGCCTAAAGTTCCGTGACTCTGTTCCGGGCTTTGACGCTACCTACTTCAGCTCAAACTACGACGACGAAGAAGGCGAGCAGGCGTAAGCCGCTCGCTAATCCAAGAGGAGAAATCTAATGGCAGCACCAACAAAGGGACCACGTCTCGGAGGCGGACCGGCGCACGAGCGTCTAATGCTTCGCAACATGGCTACCTCATTGTTCAAGCACGGCAAGATCACTACCACCGAGACCAAGGCCAAGCGCCTGCGTCCGTTGGCAGAGCGTCTAGTCACCTTCGCTAAGCGCGGAGACCTAGCAGCCCGTCGTCGCGTAATCGCTCAGCTAACCGAGAAGTCGGTTGTGCACGAGTTGTTCACCAACATCGCACCTCAGGTCGCAGACCGCCAGGGTGGCTACACTCGCATCACCAAGCTTGGTTTCCGCAAGGGCGACAATGCCCCGATGGCACTAATCGAGCTTGTTCTTGAGCCAGTGAACGCAAAGCCAAAGGCAAGCAAGACCAAGCTGACTAACTCGGTTAAGGCCGGCGCAGCAGCGGTTGTTGCAGACGTCGCAGTCGAAGAAGAAGTTTCAACCGAGGTTGCAGAAGATGCACCAGTGGTTGAGGCCGAAGCAATCGAAGCACCGGCAGAAGCCGTTGCAGAGGTTGAAGCAGAAGCAACCGAGGCTCCGGCCGAAGAAGCTGCTGCAGAAGAGACCAAAGCAGAGTAATCTCAATTCTCATGAGCGAACCCGTTGACCTAAACGTCGGCGGGTTCACTCGTTTAAGAATCGACTTCGGTTATGACGGCACCGATTTTTTCGGTTGGTCTAAACAACCCGAACTTCGCACGATACAGGCCGCTTTTCTCGAAGCGCTAACCCTGATATTTGGCGAGAGCGAGATTGACTTTTCGCTGAGGGTCGCGGGTCGCACCGATGCCGGAGTTCACGCTCTGAACCAGGTTGCGCACTTCGATCTTTCGCAGACGCAGTTGGCCAGGCTCGGTCGCGAAACCATCGACGACATCGCATACAAACTCAACCGACTTTTGCCGAATGACATACGGGTCTCTGCGGTTGGCGTTGCGCCCGAAGGGTTTGACGCTCGCTTCAGCGCAATCAATCGTCGCTATCGTTATCGCCTGGCCGACAATTTGTCGTTCAAGAATCCACTCGAAACCCGATTTACCTTGGATGTCGCTGGGCAACTAAACATCGAGGCAATGAGCGAAGCCGGCAGCCAGCTGCTCGGCCTGCACGACTTTGCCAGCTTCTGCAAGCCTCGCGAAGGCTCGACCACCATCCGTGAATTACAAGAAATCACTGTTTCGCGCGGGCAGGGCCAAGTTGTCGAAATCGAGATTCAGGCAGATGCCTTCTGCCACAACATGGTTCGGTCGATTGTGGGGGCGCTAATCGCCGTTGGACAGGGCCGGGCAACCCCGGCCAAGATCAAGCAGCTGCTCGAACAGACCAACCGTGAGGGCAGCTACAAGGTGGTTTCACCCCATGGGCTGAGCCTCTTGAAGATTGGCTACCCGGCAGACGATCAACTGGCTGCGCAGGCCGAGAAAGCCCAGAATCTGCGCACTCTAGACGAAAACTAGAGTTTGACCTCTGCCCGCAATTCGGGCTAAACTTATGACTCGTTGCCGGCTTTCCCCGGCGAAACCTGAATCTCGAGTCGCGAATTATCGTGACGAATTTATCTGGATTCATCCGAAGCAAGAAGTAGAAGGCAATTTAACGTGCGTACTTATTCACCAAAGGCTCATGAGCTCAACAACGAGTGGCTCATCATTGACGCTGCCGACGTTGTTCTAGGTCGTCTAGCAACCCATGCGGCAACACTCTTGCGCGGCAAGCACAAGCCAACGTTTGCTCCACACATGGACAACGGTGACTTCGTGATCATCATCAACGCCGAGAAGGTTGCTTTGACCGGCGCTAAGTTGCTTCAGAAGAAGGCTTACCGTCACTCTGGTTACCCAGGTGGTTTGACCGCTACTACTTATGCAGAGTTGCTAGAGAAGAACCCAGAGAAGGCTGTCGAAAAGGCAATCAAGGGCATGCTTCCAAAGAACAAGCTTGGCGCAGTTCAGCTAACCAAGCTAAAGGTCTACCGCGGCGCAGAGCACCCACACGCTGCACAGAAGCCAAAGACTTTCATCATTGACCAGGTCGCTCAGTAAGCGCGCAAGAGAAGACTCGAGAAGAATTCATGGCTAAGAACGAAACCACAGACGTAGCTCCAGAGAGCTACACAACCGAGACTCCAACGGCTAAGACCCCTGTAAAGTCACGCGGTCCATTGACTCAGCCAGCTGCTGGTCTTGGTCGTCGCAAGCAGGCAATCGCACGTGTGCGCATTGTTCCTGGCACCGGCGTCATCAAGGTAAACGGCCGCGCGCTTGAAGACTATTTTCCAAATAAGTTGCACCAGCAGCTAATCACCGACCCGTTCACCGTTCTTGAGTTGAAGGGTGCCTACGACGTAGTCGCTCGCATCACAGGTGGCGGCATTGCTGGTCAGGCTGGCGCACTTCGTCTCGGAATCGCTCGTTGCCTAAACGAGATCGACCGCGACAACAACCGCCCGGCTTTGAAGAAGGCTGGATTCTTGAAGCGTGACCCACGTGTCATCGAGCGCAAGAAGGCCGGTCTCAAGAAGGCTCGTAAGGCTTCTCAGTTCTCGAAGCGCTAAACCGCTTCTTCTGGGCGTTCGGCTAATCTCGAACTATGGCGAGGCTATTTGGCACCGATGGGGTTCGTGGGTTAGCTAACGGCGACCTCACCGCCGAAATGGCAATGCAGCTGGCTCAGGCCGCAGCAATCGTTCTTGGCGAAGACAGCCGTAATCGTGGCGAAAAACCTAAAGCAGTAATTGGGCGCGATCCGCGCATCTCTGGTGAATTTCTTGCCGCCGCTGTTGCCGCAGGGCTAGCCAGTTCTGGTGTTGACGTATTCGACGCCGGCATGATTCCTACCCCGGCAACTGCCTTTCTAACCGCAGACATGGATGCCGACTTCGGCGTCATGATATCGGCTTCGCACAACCCCGCGCCTGACAACGGCATCAAGTTCTTCGCTCGCGGTGGCCACAAGCTCGACGATCAAATCGAAGACAAGATCGAAGCGTTGATGTTTTCCGACAAGTTGGCACCAATTGGCGGAGCAGTTGGTCACGTTTCTCGTTTCGCCGATGCAGAAGACCGATACATAGTGCACCTGCTCAAGGCATTGCCACATCGCCTCGACGGCCTAAAGATTGTTCTCGACTGCGCGCACGGCGCAGCATCTGGTGTTTCACCTCAGGCGTTCGTCGATGCCGGTGCAAAGGTTGTTGTTATCGGAGCAGACCCAGACGGTCACAACATTAATCTTGGCTACGGTTCAACACACCTCAGCGCGCTGCAGTCGGCTGTGCTGGAGCACAACGCAGACCTCGGCATCGCGCACGATGGCGATGCGGATCGCTGCCTTGCCGTTGACAACACCGGCAAAATTGTCGACGGCGACGAGATCATGGCCATCATGGCGCTCAGTTTGAAAGAGCGCGGTCACCTCGCTCGCAACACTCTAGTTGCCACCGTCATGAGCAACCTCGGTTTGAAAATTGCAATGCAGAAGGCCGGCATCGAGATGATTGAGACCAAGGTGGGCGACCGCTATGTTCTCGAGCAGATTCGTCAGGGCGGCTACACGCTCGGCGGCGAGCAGTCTGGCCACGTAATCTTCTCGCGCTTTGCAACCACCGGCGACGGCATTTTGACCGGCCTCAAGTTGGCCGCCGAGGTAGCCAGAACCGGCAAGTCTCTAGCCGAACTCAGCAAGGTCATGACGGTCCTGCCTCAGGTGCTAATCAACGTCAAGGGCGTCGACAAGTCGCGCGTAGACAGCGACGAAGAGGTTCAGGCTGCTGTGAGCGAGGCCGAGAACGAGCTGCAGGGCAGCGGTCGAGTATTGCTTCGTGCCTCTGGCACCGAGCCACTTGTGCGGGTTATGGTCGAGGCTGCCGACGAAGGCTCGGCGCAGTCCTGGGCAGATCGAATTGCCCGCGTTGTTGAACGCCGCTTAGCGCTCTGAGTACTTAACGTCGAGCTTCATGCTCGGCGGCGTAACGACTATCGACCGGGTCTCAACCTGCAGAATCTTCTTGCCGAGAATTCCGTGCACCTTCGCGAGTAAAGCGGCCTGATCGGTTTCAACAAAGTCAACTGAAATTGTCATGCGCTTGCTCTTTGCTGACGGCAGAAGTTTCGGGTGATCGATGAGATAGATTGCCAAAACTAGTACAGCCGCATAGAGCGCTTGAATTGTGAGCGAATAGCCAGGCAAGCCGAGAATCAGACCAACCGAAAGCCCGGCCAGCAGGTAGGCCATCTCGATCCAGCCGGCTTCGTCCGAGCGAAGGCGAAGAATGGAAATCACGGCAAATAGTGCGAAGCCGACGCCCAGAGAAAGGGTGAATGACGCCAGCGCACCGGCCAAAGCGAACAGAGCAACGTTGATAATGGCGATCGCGATGGTCATGTCGCGGTTTCTGTGTCGACGGAAGTAGAAGACGAACGACAGCAGCATAATCGAGACGATGTCGAGTGCAAGGGCACCAAGAAAAGGAAGGAGCGTGATATCGGTCATTAGGCTAGATTACTATTCATGCTTTCAATCCTGACCAAGTTTCGCGTTTTCGCCGCTGCCCTGATGACCCTTGCCTTGATTGGTGTCACTCTTCAGCCAGCCCAGGCCATAACCACCATCAAGCTGACCGACATCTATAGCGCAGCGAAGATAACCGAGGTCTATCTTGAGGTGCCAACGGCGAGCGAGACATCGCTCAACACCTGGTCAACTCTAAAAAAATACGTAACAGCAAAAGTGAAGTTCGTTCAGGGTGAGCTCGAATCAGATCAAATCACCATCGGCCTGCGACTCAAGGGCAGCACTTCACTTCAGCCGTTGAAGCAGAAGCCTTCGATGAGAATTCAGTTCAACTGGGGTGACGCGCTCAAGGGCCAGCGTTTTCTCGGCCTAAAGAACATGACGTTGCACTCGCTGACCCAAGATAACTCGTTGGTTCACGAACTTGGTGCCTACAAGCTATACAACTCAATGGGAGTTGTTGCTCCGAGCACCGGCTGGGCCGAGGTTTTTGTGAACGGCAAGTCGAAGGGCGTCTATCTAAATGTCGAAACTCCAGATGACATCTTCTTGAGCAAGCGATTCAAAGACCCAACCCAGCACCTCTACGAAGGCCAAGCATTCGCAGACCTAAAACCCGGCAACGACAGCGGCGGCGAGTCTGACGGAAAGTTCACGGTCGACGAGGGTTGGGCAACCACCCCAAACAAAGCAGACCTAACAGCCTTGATTGAAGCAGCAAACGTCGAAGCGCCAAAAGCCTGGTGGGACGGCTTGGCCAAGCGCATCGATCGCACCTCGATGGTGAAGATGTTTGCAGTAGATAACTTCTTGGGTCACTGGGATGGATACTCGGGTCCAATCATCAACAACTACTTCTTGCGCAGCAACTCGAAGAGCGTATTCACATTTTTGCCTTGGGGAGCAGACCAGACCTTCGGCGAGAACCGCCAAACTGCCGAGTTGCTAGACACCTATACGTTCGCAATGGACAAGCCCGATGTTGGTTATCCGTGGATCAAACTTTCGCACAAGACCGAAACCATCGAGCGCGGCATTCTTTTTAGAAAGTGCCTAGCCTACAAGCCTTGCCAAACCCTGTACCTACAGCAGTTGAAGGCAACCTCGGCCAAGGCCACCGCAATCAAGTTACCTAACCTTATGGCGAATGCCGGCAAGGTGGTCGACTTCTTGAGCAACGACAATAACCGGGCCGAGCAGAAGCGTAATTCTGCGTTCATAGCCGCCCAGCACAAGGCGGTAGCCGCGCTGCTAAAGCAATACAAGATCAAGTAGAACTACTTAGGAATCGCAGAGGCCTTGAGGTCTCGACGCGCGGTGATGCCGGCGAATAGTGAGCCGGCAATCCAGGTGAGCGACGAGATAGGAACGAAGACCTGGTTTAGGTTCAGGGCCGAGCCGACGGCAACGAGCAAGGCGCTGACTGTGGTTATGGTCAGTTGCAAAAAGACGAATCTGACTATGGCGCGCACCGCGTGGGTTGTTCGATTTGAAGCCTCGATGTTTGCGCGCAGCAGTTCTGCTAGCTCGGCGTTGTCGTTGTTTGGCATGAATAAATCATGGCTTAAAGACTTGCGGGCCACCAACATTGGTGACCCGCAAGTTTTGTGACTAGTGCTTATGCGTCTTTGAACTCTGCCTTAGCGAATTCCTTGTCGTCTTCAGCTGACTTGATACGAGCGATCGAGTAGATGATTAGACCGAAGAGGCACTTAGCAAGGATGTCGGCAATTGAGTAACCAACTTCACGTGCTACGAAC
>CAIKYE010000051.1 GCA_903831585.1 uncultured Micrococcales bacterium
GGTTGTGGTTTCACGCCAGGTGTCGAATTCGGTAACACCTTCTGGCACTGACCACCACATGCGACCCGGGCGACTGAAGTCATCGGTTGGGCCGGTGTAGTAGATCGCTCCACTGTTGGTTGGCGCAATCATGCACTCGAGAGTCTTGAGCGGTTCGGCGATATCGAAGTGAGTGCCGCTGAGCTTTTCGATCGCGTTGTCACTCAGGCGCTGCATCCACTTTTGCAATTCGTCGGTGCCGTGTAGCTTGCGCGACTTGTCATTGTTCAAGACCTCGATGGCCTCTTGCACTGTCGCGCCAGGCTTGATTTCGCTTGCTACCGCTTCTTGCTCTGCTGTGACGCGAGCAAGTTCTTCGCGACCCCACTCGTAGGTTTCGTCGAGGTCTACTTTTGCGCCCAGAAACTGTCTGCTGAAAAGCGCATAGCGCTCGCGACCAATTGCATCTTCGGTGTTTGCCTTAGGCAATAGCTCTGATGACAAAAAGTTTGAGAGCTGCGCATAACCTTCGGTGGCAACCTGACCGGCAGCTTCGATGTCTTTCTTTAGAGAGTCAGGAATATCGCCACTCTCGAGTTTCGCCCCGGCCGCAAACTTCTTGAAGAAGCCCTCCGGTGATCCGAGTTCTGCGGTTTCGCGAATTACAAACTCCACCTGTCGCTTGGCAGGGGTGTCTGAAGCGCTGATTCCCTCGCGCAAGCTGCGAATGTAGCCCTCGACTGCGCCTGGCACTGCACGCATTCGCTTGGCAAGGTTCTGCCAGTCGTTCTCGGTTGCCGTTGGCGAGAGGTCGAAAATATCACGGATGCCCTGAGCAGGCGAAGCGAGCACGTTGAGATCACGCTTCCACAGATCTGCCTCGTGCATTTCGATGCCGAGTTCGAGGCTGTTTCGCATGGCGTCTTTGGTGACTTCGTCTACCTTGTCGCGCGTTGGCGTTGCATTGACTTCAGCAAGAACCCGGCGCATTTGTCGCGCGTCTTCTTCGTGGCCTTCTGGAGAGGCATCATCGAGCTTGTCTTCGCCACCCGGCTTACCGATGTAGGTTGCAAAGCTCGGGCTCATTTCGGCCATCTTGTCGACCCAAGCGTCTGCTACTTTGTCTAATTCTGAAGGTTCGCGCATCATTGCATTTCCTCTGTTCGGTTGAGACTTATTTTGATTGTTTTTACTGGTCCTAAATCGACTGACTCTAAATCTATTGAGTTAGTTTAGGCCGTCTCTGAAGGTCGCTTTCCATTGACCGAAGCCCGGAGTTATGCCGCCACGCAGATTGACACTGCTGCGGTTCCAAGTCGACTTTGGCTGAGCGCGCACACTCTCAGCGGCCCTGGCCTCTTCTGCCGAAGCCACCTCGATCAGGGCAATCACAGCGGCCAATTCTGCAGCCGTCGGGTTTCCCCGCACCAACTGAACCTGATCTCTAAACTCTGATTCGCTCATAGGTCATTCACCGGTTTAAAGCGGAATGTTTCCGTGCTTCTTTGGCGGGGCATCCGCGCGCTTGGTGCGAAGCGCGCGCAAAGCTTTGATCACTGAGATGCGAGTTGTGCTCGGTTCGATGATTCCGTCGAGCTCGCCGCGTTCGGCAGCGAGAAAAGGTGACGCAACGTTGTATGTGTATTCGGCCGCAAGCTTTGCACGAACGGCTGCCACGTCTTCACCGTTTGCTTCGGCCTGCTTGATTTCGTTGCGATACAAAATGTTTACGGCACCCTGACCGCCCATAACTGCAATCTCGGCGGTCGGCCAAGCGAGGTTGATGTCGGCACCGAGCTGCTTTGAACCCATGACGATGTATGCGCCGCCATAGGCCTTGCGCGTGATTACTGTCACCAGCGGAACCGTTGCTTCTGCGTATGCATAGAGCAGCTTGGCTCCGCGACGAATCACGCCAGCCCACTCCTGGTCGGTGCCAGGCAGATAGCCGGGAACGTCAACGAGGGTCAAGATCGGAATCGAGAATGCATCGCAGAAGCGCACGAAACGAGCGGCTTTCTCGCCGGCTTCGATGTTTAGTGTGCCGGCCATCTGCTGGGGCTGATTGGCAATAATGCCAACGCTGCGACCATCAATGCGGGCGAAGCCAATCACGATGTTTGGTGCGAATAGCGGCTGCACCTCAAGAAAATCGCCGCCGTCAACAATCGATTCGACAATTTTTAGCATGTCGTATGGCTGGTTCGGTGAGTCTGGAATGATCGTGTCGAGCTTTCGATCTTCATCGGTTACCTCGAGAGAAGTTGCGCCTGCGTAGGCAACGGTCTCGCTCAAATTGTTCTCGGGCAAGTAGCTAAGCAAGGTGCGCGCATAGTCGAGAGCATCTTCTTCGTCGTTGGCAAGATAGTGCGCAACGCCCGAAGTGGTGTTGTGAGTGCGAGCGCCACCGAGCTCTTCCATTCCCACGTCTTCGCCGGTCACCGCCTTAATCACATCAGGGCCGGTGACAAACATGTTCGAGGTCTTGTCGACCATGATCACGAAGTCGGTAAGCGCAGGAGAGTAGACGGCGCCACCA
>CAIKYE010000052.1 GCA_903831585.1 uncultured Micrococcales bacterium
CAACGCACTTCGTGAACCCGGCCATCTTTGCGGCCCTGCTGGTCGGTCAGAACCTGGCCCAGCCGGTGCTCTGGCAGTCGCTGATTGCCTTCTTCTGCTGGGGAATGGCCTCACACGCCTTCGGTGCCGTGCAAGACGTTAGGGCCGACCGTGAGGGCGGCATTGCCAGCATCGCTACGGTCATCGGCGCTAGGGCAACCACGCGCTTCGCCTTCGGGCTCTACCTTGCCGCGGCTTTGCTGATGGCGACCGCGGGTTGGCCTGCATCGGCAGCAGCAATCGCAGCCGTGCCATACCTGGCCATCTTGCTGCCATTTCTATCGATAACCGACGAGACCTGCGAGATTGCAAATCAGGGATGGCGCAGGTTCATCTGGCTTAACTTCTTTGCGGGAGCCATCGTCACGCAGCTGCTTATTGCCTAGCTTTTTTCTATTCTCTTTTAGTCCAGCGAATCATGTAACGAGAGTCGTACTTTTTGCTGCACATCGCACACGAACCCATGTTCTTCGGTCGGCGATAGCGAAAGTGCTTGTGACCCATCGGGCAAATACCAACCCAGGGAGCGGTTTCTTGCGCTATCTCTTTTCCGGTGAACTTTTCGGCACGATAACCGATTCGTTTCGCTGTCGCTAACCAAACCTTTGAGTGAGCTGCTTCGCTGCCACACATCGCGTGAGCAATCTCGTGTAATACCACCTGCATGTTCTCGTCGACCGAGTGAATGTCGACGTGATATTTCGAGAGCTGAATTTTTTGGTCTGTGTAATCGCAGAGGCCGGCTCGACGCTTTGCCGAGTCGAACTCGAACTTCCAGTTCTCAAGATCTAGATGCTGCGCAATCTTGCGCTCTGCCAAAGCACGAATTAGGTCGGGCTTCTCGACGACCATTCGTTGCCAGCGGTAACCGTGCTCGGTGTATTGCCGCTTGGTCTGAAAGCCAAACTTTTCGTATGTCGAAATTGCGCGCGGGTTGTCGACCCAGACGCTCAATCGAACTCTTCGCAAATTGAGTTTGTCGAAGGCAAAGATCAGCACGGCTTCGATTGCGTCTGAGCCGAAACCGCGATTGAAGTAATCGGGCCCGCGCAGAGCGATGCGCAGGTTCATCGAATTGTCTTTTAGCTCGTATTCGTTGAGCACGATCTCGCCAACGAATTCGCCAAGCCGAGACTCGCGAATCGCCCAGTCGAGACGCCCCTCGGCAAGCGGGCGGGTAATTAGCCAATCGATGATCTTTTCGCGGTTGAACTTGGCTGCCGGGCCGGTGAGCCTGGCCACCTCGGGGTCGGCAAGCATCTCGAGATAGGGCTCTAGAAAGAGCTCGTCAAGAGCCTCCAGGTCGATAGACCCCTTGTGAATATTGGGCGGCCTACGCGCTAACCAGTCACCCATCGTTCACCACCTCAGGTTAAATCAAACCACGCCCGCGCTCTCCTGACCCCGAACAAAGTCATGGCAGACTTCAGAGAGGCCTTTTCGCCCGAGAGAAAAGAAGACATTGCCAAAGCCACAGAGACCACCAATCAAACTGCCCCTGTGGGTAAAGACCAAGATAATCGCACCCTTCGTACTAATTTCGGTGTTTCTGACCGGAGCCTTCTTTCAACTCAACTTTCCGCTGTTCAAGAATCCAGAGACGGCAGTTGAATACAACTCGGCAACGCTAAGCGCGCACGAGAAGTGGCAGATTGAACAGCACACCTGCAATTCGATGCGAAAGATCTACGGAATCATCGAGGGCGAAATCGTCACCCCTGAGCAGGTGCTCGCCCTCGCCCGTGTAGAGCAGAAAGCGACCGGTCTCTTGCTCAAGACCTGGAACGATCACGCCGAAGGAAAGAAACTTAGCGACGACTGGCACGCAAATGCCACTGACGTTTGGGCCAGCATCATCGCAATCACTGAGAGCTACCCATATCGAGACGAACCTTGGCTTGCCGAGATTTATCCTAGGTTGGCAAACGTTGACGATTTCAAAAAATACCTAATATACGGAATCGAGGCACCAGCTGACGACAGCTCGGCTCTCTGGATGGTCGTTCTGAAGCGCTGCGTCTATGAAAAAGAAGAGCCAGCAATTGTTGCCCCGGTTGTGAAGAAATCCGCGACCGACTCGCAACACTGCCCGATCTATGCCGACTTCAAGAGTTTGAACTTCAATCGCCCAGAGCTCGCTGCGGTGTGGGCACAAGACAATCTGCGCTCAGTTAGCCAACTTGGCCTGAAGTCAAACAGTTTCACTCAACTCGAGAGTTCTCTCTCGGCACTGTATTCAAACTTCACCGATGTGCAACTCACCATGCCGAGTCAGCGGCAAGTCGACGAGTTTCTCGATCGTGCTCCGTTGCAGATTCTTACCAAGCGCCTAGACCTGCTCTGCGGTGCCTAACTAAACTTGGCGAATGACTAAGCGTGTTCGCCCCTGGGGTTATCAAGACAGCACCAATGCCGCCCCGGCCAACTGGGCCCTTCACCCCGATACCGTTGCGGTTCGCGGTGGGCTAGCCCGCACGGGCTTCGGCGAGACCGGCGAAGCGCTCTTCTTGAACTCTGGCTTCACATATGACTCTGCCGAGCAGGCCGAGGCGGCCTTCAAAGAAGAAACCGAACACTTCGTCTATTCGCGCTTCGGCAACCCAACCGTGGCCACCTTCGAAAGGCGCATCGCCGCTATCGAAGGCTCTGAGGCTGCGCTTGCCACCTCGACCGGAATGTCTGCGATGTTCGCCTCGGTGGCCTGCCTGGTTCAGGCTGGCGATCGCATCGTGGCCTCGGCCTCGATGTTTAGCTCTTGCTATGTCGTGCTGACCGAAATCTTGCCGAAGTGGGGCGTGCAGATCGAGCTCGTCGAGGGCAACGACAAAAAGGTTTGGGCGGCTGCGCTCAGCCAACCGACAAAAGTGGTTTTCATTGAAACCCCAAGCAACCCGATGATGCAGATCGTCGACATTCGCATGGTCAGCGATCTTGCTCACAAGGTCGGCGCAACCGTGATTGTTGACAACGTGCTTGCCTCACCGGTTTTGCAAAAGCCACTCGAGCTCGGTGCAGACGTTGTTATGTATTCGGCGACCAAGCATATTGACGGCCAGGGTCGCGTTCTCGGCGGAGTTGTTTGCGGCACCACCGATTACATTCACGGAGTGCTTCGCCAGTTCATCCGTCACACCGGCCCGACCATGGGAGCCTTCGAAGCGTGGGTGCTCACCAAGTCGCTCGAAACCATGTCGATGAGAGTCGAGCGCATGAGCGCTAGTGCACTCGAGGTTGCAAAGTTTCTCGAGGGTAACTCAAAGGTCAAAGGTGTTCGCTACCCTCACCTGAAGTCACACCCCGACTACTCGCTCGCTAAGAAGCAGATGAGTGCCGGTGGTTCGACAATTGCGATCACCTTCAAGGGCGACAAGTCAAAAGTCTTCAAGTTTATGAACGCGCTTCAGGTAATCGATATTTCGAACAACCTAGGTGACTCGAAGTCGCTCATGACGCATCCGAGTTCAACAACTCACCGTCGATTGACCGCAGAGGTTCAGGCGCAGATGAACATCACCGAGAGCACGGTTCGTTTATCGGTAGGCCTAGAGCACCCGAGCGACCTGATTCGCGACATCGAACAGGCGCTAAAAGCCCTCTAGAGGCAGCTAATGCGGTCGATTGCGGCCGTGATGTTCTCTTTGCTGGTGGCAAAGTTGAAGCGCACAAACTGACCATACTGCGGCCCAAAATCGGTGCCAGGCACCAGGGCAACCCGGGCCTTATCGAGAATCTTCACGGCCGGATAGTCACCTAGGTTCATCGCGCTCACGTCTAACCAGGCCAGGTATGTTGCCTCTGGCAAATGGGTCTTCACGTTCGGCAACTTGGCAGCCAACTCGGCTAGCAGGTGGTGGCGATTTTCGTCGAGGGTCGCCATAGCCTGGTCGATCCAGTCGGCACTGCCGTCGAAAGACTCTGCCATCGCAAAAGCACCGAGCAATGATGCACGCCAGTGCATTGCCTCTGGAAGCTTGGCAACCAGGTGCAGCATCTCGTCTGACTTGGTGACCACGATGGCGGCCTTGAGTCCGGCAGTGTTCCAAGACTTGCTAGAAGAGGTGACGCAGATGCCGACCTTCTCGGCATCTTCGCCGCAATTCAGAAACGGAACAAACTCGTTTTCGGCAAATGTGAGCGGAGCGTGAATCTCATCACTAATCACGACAGCTCCGTGCTTGCGAGCAGACGCCGCGAGCGCGGTGAGCTCTGCTCGGGTGTGTACGGTTCCGGTCGGGTTCTGTGGGTTGCACAGCAGAAGAACTTTCACACCAGAAGCAAAAGCTTTATCGATTGCGTCGAGGTCAAGTCGCCATCCGCGAGCGCGATCTAGCGGAACATCTAGTATTTCTGCCTGCACCTCTGGAATCCAGCTCCAGAAGTTTGTATAGACCGGAGAGTTGACCATGATCTTGTCGCCAGGTTTTACCAGCGCTCGAAAGATCTCGACGGCGGCAACGCCGACATCGGTGGCTAATTTGATTTGGTTTGGGTCTACGTGCCACTGCCACTTGTTGGCCGCATACTTCGAGAACGCCTCGCCGACCTCGGGAATCGGACCGAGGTAGCCGAGGTCAGATTCGGTGATCATCTTCAGCAGGGTCTCTCGAATGCCGGGGGCAACCTCGAAGTCCATCTCGGCCACATGCATCGGCAAAACGTCGTGCCCGTGACGTCTCCACTTTGAGCTGTGTCGGGTTCGAAGTTGCGAAAGTTCTGGAATGTGAGCGTTTTCACTAGCCATGCTTTCGAGTCTAGGCCTGCTGGCGATTAGTATTGCCCTAGCAAGGGAGCTAAGCATGAGCGCACATCCGAAGATTCTGGTCATTGTTCACGACATCGATGACAACCTCAATGAGATGGCCAACCCGATTGCCGAGGCCGGCATTCTGATGACCACCTGGGATGTTCAGAACGATGGCGACGGCCAGCCTGCTCTCGATGAGCTCGGGCAGTATTCGGGCATCATCTCGCTAGGCGCGCACGCGGGCGTGCTCGAAGAGGCCGAACACCCATGGATGTCGCACGAGCGCAAAATCATGGCTTGGGCTCTAGACACCGAGACTCCCCTTTTGGGCCTATGTTTTGGCTCGCAGTTGCTTGCCTCGACTGCCGGCGCAAAGATCTACAAGGCAGAGGTTGGCGAGTTCGCCTGGACCAAGGTAGACATGCTGCCAGAAGCTGCGAGCGACCCGGTGCTCGGTTCACTTGGCGACAGCGCAGATGCGTTTCAGTTTCACTACGACACTTTCGACTTGCCAGAGAACGCCGTTTTGATGGGCGAAGCCAACGGCATGGTCGAGGCCTTCAAGGTTGGCTCGAGTGCTTGGGCAACCCAGTTTCACCCAGAGGTCGGGCTATCCCAGCAGTTAGCTTGGCTCAGCACATACAGCCGAGCATTCGCTCGCGAGGGCATCGACCTCGAAGAGCAGATCGCTAAGTCGCACGCTTTGGCAGCAAGCTACCGCAAGCAGGCCTGGGATCTCTCCGAGGCCTTTGCGAAGCAGGTCTTGGTCTTTCACGCCAAGCGCTAAGCCCCGAGCTGTCTTACCAGACCTAGGTCTTTAGATTTGAAGTCGGGCAGAATGCTCGCTAGGCCCTCTGCCGAAATTCCACCGCGATACCGAAGAACCTCAGATAGCACGTGTCGATAGTCGAGAGTTACCTGCAGGTCACCATCGCGCAGAGCGGCAGCCGAGAGACCCGGCCAGTCGGCAATCACCTTGCCACCCTTTACGCCGCCACCCATAACAAACATGGCCGAGGCCCAGCCGTGATCGAGGCCCTGCGAGGCATTCTCGTCGAGACGGCGACCGAACTCGGTCAAGGTAATGATGGTGGTTCGGTTCCAAATGTCGCCGATGTCTTTCTTAAACGCGGCAATCGAATCGTCGAGCGATGTGAAGTTGCCTGCCATCTGGCCGGTGAGAATTCCGGCATCGCTGTGAACATCGAGATTGCCATCGAAATCGACGTTGGCGGTCTTCACCGCAATTCCAGATTTCACCAACTGAGCCAAAACCTTCATACGCCAACCAAAACCGGTGTTCGGATACTTGACCGTGGTGGTCTGGTCAACATCTGCCAATCTCTGGGTTGCGGTGATTGAGGCTAGTCCCGCACGATGCCAAGGATGGTTGCTCTTCGAGTGCATCTTTTTCAAGATGTCTAGGTAGTCGGCGCGCTTCACGTCTGAAAGATCATCGAGCAACACATCGTCGATGTTGTTAAATACCGATGTGCCGGCAGTGCCCATAAATGAAATTGGCGTTTGACTTTGCGGCGCAAATCCAGCGAACACATCGGTGGCTCCGGTTGCTTTCAAGAATCGGTTCTGCCAGCCCTGAGTCATTGCAGGATTTGCATAGGCGGCAAGTTCGAGAGACTTCTGATCGTCGAAGTGCGAGCGGGTTCCCACAGGTGTTCCAACCGCGTGCACAATAGACAGCTGACCAGCGTCAAACAGTTGCTTGAATGCTTTGAGGTTTGGATGTAACCCAAAGTGATTGTCTAGCGCCAATGTTTGGTTGTCGTTTAACGCAAGATTTGGCCGCATCGCTCGCAACGCAGAATCTCCGAGAGGCTGCACAGCCATGATGCCATCCATACCACCACGCATGTTCACGCTAATGATCAGGTCGGCGTTTAGGTCACCGGTTGCGGCGGTGGCATATTGAAGCCCTGATGGATCGGTCACGACAATGCCACCGGCCAGCGCTACCACCGACGAGATAAAGGTTCGACGATTAAGCCCTCGCTGAAGAGTCTCGAACTCTTCGCACCCGCAGAAGTCGTCGCTCATCGCAGGTTCCATTCGGGTTTAGCGATTAGCAGACTCGTGGCTATCTCGGCACTGCGTTGCCAGCCCTCGGCAGCGCCGTAACCTTCGACCTGTTTCATGATGCTGAGAGCTGCTGCACGTTCATCGGTTGGCAGTTTTGCTCCGAGAAACTTGACCGAGGCCGCATCGAGAATTTGCTCGGGTGTTTTTGCACTAGTGGGCAGCAACTTCTTGTAATTCGGGCTAGTGAGGGGTCCGCGTCCCCAACCGAAGGCCAACTGCTGCCCCAGGTTCCAACGAATCACCTGAGCAGACATGGTCGTCCAGGGTGCTTGGGTGTCTGGATAGCCGTCTGGAAATGGCCACTGAAAAGGAGCGTGGCCTTGGGTGAGCGACCACTTGTGCAACTGGCGAACCGGATTGCCGCGAAAAAAGTCATCGTCTCTAGGGTTACCCGGCTCAATTTCTTGAAGCATTTTTAGATCCAGCGCGCGAATAGTTGAAGCC
>CAIKYE010000053.1 GCA_903831585.1 uncultured Micrococcales bacterium
CAGGTTGGGCTCTTTGGTGCTGCCGTGCCGATGGTCTTTGACGTTGAAGCGCCGAGCGCAGGTGTCGACGAGACAAAACGTGCTATCGATTTGGCTGACGCAGTGTCGGCTGCGCTGCTGGGTCACCCCGGACCAGTTCAAGTGAACCTTTCATTTCGCGAACCGCTATCCAGCGCTCTGCCAGATGCAGCGCGCATTGCAGTTGTTGAAAGAGAGCCTGTGCAGGATGAGCCCGAGCTTGAATGGGCAATTCTCGATGCAAGTCTCGAGACCGTTGTAATTGCCGGTGCAGGTGCCGGTGAAGAAGCAGTTGAGTTGGCAGAGTCATTTGGTTGGCCACTTTTCGCAGAGCCATCTTCGGGTGCGAGATTTGGTTTGAATGCGATTATCGGTTATCGAAGGCTCTTGCAAAATCAACACGACCTTGCAAAGCAAATCAAGCGCGTAATTGTTTTTGGCAAACCAACCTTGAGCCGACAGGTAACCGCTTTGTTTTTCGACGAGCAAATCGAGACGGTGGTAGTTAGAAGCAAGACTCACGGACTATTTGATGTGGCGAGACGAGCAACACAATTTGTTGATGAAATTTCTGTTGACAGTGAAGTTGACTTTGCTTGGCTTGCCTCCTGGAGAACTGCCGATGCCGAAAACGAAATTGTCTTTGAGAACAAACTCGATCGAGCGAATTTAGTTCGCGAGCTCTACCAGGCTTCAGGTCTAAACGACTGCATAGTGCTAGGTGCCAGCAGACTCATTCGCGAAGCAGACTCGGTAGCACCGGCAAAGCCGATAGCGGTTTTCTCAAACCGCGGTTTGGCTGGAATCGACGGAACAATCGCAACCGCCACAGGAATCGCAATTGCGAATCACGACTTCTTTGCCGATAACGGAGTTGAGTCTGTAGGAATTACGCGTGCGCTAATGGGAGACATCACGGCGTTGCACGATGCCAGCTCGCTGGTTTTTGATCAGCAGGATTCCGACCTGAACCTGCAGGTCATCGTTGGCAACGACGGTGGTGGAACAATCTTTGAAACCCTCGAGATTTCCCAGACGATTGACGATCAGGCCTTCGATCGACTATTTAGAACCCGTCAGAACGTTGACTTCTGGCATCTGGCCGAGGCTTACGGCTGGCAATACATCAGGGTCGAGCGTCTTGAACAGTTAGCCGAGGCTCTGCAAACCAGAGGCCGCGCTCTAATTGAGGTCTTGCTCTACTAGGCCAGGGCTTCGCGAATCGGCTTGAACTTGAGTTCTGTCTCTTCGAGCTCGGCAAGAGGCTCAGACTCGGCGACGATTCCACAACCTGCGTAGGCGGTCAGTTGATTGTCTTGCAGCAGGGCACCGCGAAGTGCAATTGCCCACTCGCCGTCTCCATCGGCACCAATCCAACCAACCGGCCCGGCATACCTGCCGCGATCGAAGGGTTCGAGTTCGGCGATCAGTTTCTGTGCTGCCTGAGTTGGTGTGCCGGCGACTGCGGCAGTTGGGTGCAGAACCGCTGCTAGGTCGAGAACCGAAGCGTCATCTTTGAGAATCGCGTGAACGTCGCTGGCGAGATGCCAGAGGTTTGGCAACTGCAAACTAAATGGCTGACTATCGGCATCGACTTGACTGCAGAACTTCTCTAATTCGTCGACAAGTGATTGCACAGCAAATCGGTGTTCGGCAATGTTTTTGCTCGAGGCCGCAAGAGCGTTCGAAATTGCAAAGTCAACTCCCGGATCAGTTCCTCTTCCGGCGGTTCCGGCAAGCACTCGTGCCGAAACCTGCTTGTGAGAAACGCGAACAAGCAACTCTGGAGACGCTCCAAAGAGTCCGTCGACAGAATATGTCCAGCAGGTCGGATACTTGGTTGCCAAGCGATGCAGTGCGGCGCGAATATCAAAGTCTTTAGAAACCGTTGCAACCAGGTCTCGCGCGAGAACGACTTTCTTGACTCGATCAATCTCGATTTGCGTCTTGGCTTCGCTAACCGATTGCATGAAGCCCTCTGACGACTGCAATCCCTCGCTCAAAGAGATGGGCGCGTTCGGAATGTAAACCTGTGGCACATCCCAGAAGTTTTCGGTTTCGACTTCGTCTACCCTGGTCAGCCAGCGAACGCCATCTCGGCTGCCGAGCAAAATCTTCGGAACGATCAGCACGCTCTCTGAGCTGCTGTCTTCTGCGAAAGCAAAGCTGCCGAATGCAACTAGACCAGAACCCGGCACCGAAATATCATCTGAGACATCGGTCTGCGAGACGAGCTCGCGCCAAGCGGCCGAGAGAGTCTGCATGCGGTCTGGGCCTTTTGCCGTGAGTCGCACGGCTTCGCCCCAACCAACTAGTCCATCTTGGTTTCTAACAAAAGCCGATGCAGACTCTGGCAAGTGATCGACAAGCGAGAAGTTTGCGTCATCGGGTAGCCGAGTCGTTCGAAGGCTCAAACGCACTTCAGATCTGGTCAATCGACACCAATTTCAGGCTGAGGGTTATCTGTGAAGACCCTAAAGGGCTATCTAATTTCTGTTGCTGAAAGTTAAACTTGCAACACGAGCAATACTATTCCGCAGGAGCAAAAGTGATTTTGTCAAAGAGAACCAACATGGCAGTTGCGCTGCTAATGGCCTTCTTCTTTGCCTTCACATTTCTAGGCGCTGGGCAGGCATTCGCAGCCGACCCGCAGAGCAAACCCACTCCTGCCGCCCCGAGCTTTAATCAGGACAGCGACAACGACGAAGAAGAAGACGAGGAAGAGCGTCATCACAACGACTTGCGTGAGCAGTACGGCGAGGTTGAACAGGTCTTTTTGCCACCTCTGGTTGTGACTGACCCATCTGGGCTCGGTGGCAAGGGTCTGCCAAACCAAGCACCTGCAGGCTCACAAGTTGGCCCCAACGGAGAATTGCTAGGTTCGGCAAATATCGATCCACTTCAGAACTTGCCGCTCGACCCAAACACGATAAGCAAAGACAAACAAACCCCTGCAGACTCTTTCTTTCAGCTGGCAACCGTGGCAATTTCGACAATGGCTGCCGGTTCACTTGCTCTCGGCGGCTTCGCGCTGCGACGCACCGTGAAGCTTCGCAAGAACCCGAATTCAGACTTCATTTACAAATAAAACTGCCCGAAACCAGCCAGAATCTCGCAGGTAGACTTAGGCAGTGAGCAAAGCAGATTTGGCCAAAAGACCCGCCGAGGTTGCCGCCATGTTCGATTCTGTGGCGCCAAAATACGACAGAGCCAATGATTTGCTGTCATTCGGCCAAACCCACCGCTGGCGCATCAAAGTTCGCGACGCAGTCGCCCCTAAGCCAGGTCAGAGCATTCTCGACCTTGCCGCCGGAACCGGATCTTCGTCAATTGCATTTAATCTCGAGGGCGTTCGAGTCGTTGCCTCAGACTTCTCTGAAGGCATGCTTGCCGAGGGGCGTAAGCGTCATCCGGAGCTTGAATTTGTCTTTGCAGATGCTACCCAATTGCCGTTCAAGGCAAACGAGTTCGACGCCACCACAATCTCA
>CAIKYE010000054.1 GCA_903831585.1 uncultured Micrococcales bacterium
CCAGACGACATTCGTGGCACATACGCCGCCCTTGCCCACGAGAGCACAATCGCTCACCTAAAGAAAATCGGCGTGACTTCGGTTGAGCTGCTGCCGATACATCAGATCATCTCTGAGTCGCACCTGCTAAACACGGGGCTTTTTAATTACTGGGGCTACAACTCGATCAACTTCTTTACCCCGCACCACCGCTATGCGAGCCAGAGCGCTATTGAGGCCGGGCCGCAGGCAATACTCACCGAGGTCAAGACCGCGATTCGTGAATTGCATCGCAACGGCATCGAGGTTCTGCTCGACGTGGTTTACAACCACACCGCCGAGGGCGGAGCTCGTGGACTCACATTCAGTTACCGAGGCATAGATGCCAGCAGCTACTACCGCCAAGACGACCTCGGCAATTATCACGACACCACCGGCTGCGGCAACTCGCTCGACTTCTCTAACCCGCAAGTTGTCGAACTTGTCATTGACTCTTTGCGCTACTGGACGAACGAGATGCAGGTCGACGGTTTTAGATTCGACTTGGCAACCACTCTTGCCCGCGATGAAAACAATAGCTTCGACCCAAACCACCCGCTGCTGAAGAGAATCGTGAGCGAACCAGATTTTGCCAAATCAAAAATGATTGTCGAACCATGGGATGTTGGCCTCGGCGGTTGGCAAACCGGAGGGTTTCCTGATCGCTTCAGCGAGTGGAACGACCGCTACCGTGACAGCATTCGCAGATTTTGGTTGAGCGATGTGGCTGATGCTCGAATCAGCGGCAATCACGGAAATGGAATAGCAGAACTGGCCACCCGACTTTCGGGTTCGCGCGATATCGTCGATGGCCCGAGCGGGCCGCTCGGCACGCTTAACTTCATCACCGCGCACGATGGTTTCACACTTCACGATCTAGTGAGCTATAACGTGAAACACAATCAGGTGAACGGCGAAAGTAACCGCGACGGCACAAACAACAATCACTCGTTCAATCACGGTGGCGAAGGCGAACAGGTTGACTCCGAGACTCTGACCCAGCGCCGTCGAGCAATGCGCAACCTGATGGCGACGATGCTGTTTTCGGCTGGAATACCGATGATCACCGCCGGTGACGAACGGGCAAAGACTCAACTCGGCAATAACAACGCATACTGCCAAGACACCGTTTTGAGTTGGGTCAACTGGCAATTGACCGGGCATCAGAGCGACTTCGAAGACACTGTTGCTTACCTGGTCAAACTTCGCCATGACAATGCTGTGCTGAGACCCAAGAACTTCAACAACTTCGAAGAGGCCACAGCAGAGTCTGATCTGGCCCGCTGGTACAACGTATTCGGTGAGATTTTGACCGAAGACGACTGGAAGAGCCCCGAAAAACGATCTTTTGCGAAACTCGGCAAGAGTGTTGCGGGTTCGGGTGATTTCAACCAGCTGCTGCTTGTGGTTCACGCAACCGATGATGAAATCGAGTTCACGCTGTCTGAAGAAATCGATTCGGAGGGCTTCGAATTGCTTTGGGATAGCGCCATCGAGAACCCGAATGAGCTAAAGACTTCGAAGGCCAAACCCGGTGACGTTTTGAATCTTTCGCCCATGACCATCAGGCTTTATAAGGTTCTCTAAATTCGGAATGGTCGCCCAGCCGATTGATGACTACCCTTGACCTGTGGGCAAGTCCAAATCAAATCCGATCGAGCATGATGCGCTAATCGGTCGCCTGCCAATTACCTCGGTAACGCCGGTCGTCGATGGTGGCGACTATCCGGCCAAAGCCTTCGTCGGCGAAGTGATTCCCTTCAGTGCGGTGGTCTTTCGCGAGGGTCACGATGCTCTCGGTGTCGAACTAATTCTCACCTCACCCACCGCCAAGGTGTCAGTGCACCGCATGCGACCGGGCGCAGCCGGTTCAGACTCGTGGCACGCGGTTGCCCAACTCACCGAAAAGGGTGATTACAAGTTTCAGATTCGAGCCTTTGGCGATGATTTCGAAACCTGGCACCACAGCGCCACGGTAAAGATCGCAATCGGTGTCGACGAAGAACTCATGATGCTAGAGGGTGTTGCCTTGTTTGCGAACGCCGCGGCCGAGTCAGAGCGCTCTGCAGTCGAAGCAAAGAAGCTGGTCGAGCTCGCCGAGAAACTGAGCGATAAGTCGAAATCGGCTAAGGCCCGCCTTGCCGAGGCAGAAGCGCCGGCGGTTCTAAAACAAATGACACAGAACCCAATTCGCAGTTTGGTAACTCTCAGCGATGTTTACACCATCAAGTGCGAGCGTGAGTTTGCAGGTGCGGCAGCCTGGTACGAGTTCTTTCCGCGCAGCGAAGGCGCGGTTCTCGACCCGAAGACCAAGACCTGGACCTCTGGAAACTTCAAGACCGCAGCCAAGCGTTTGGTTGCGGTTGCCGAGATGGGTTTCCAAATCGTTTACCTGCCGCCAATCCATCCGATTGGCACAGCCTTTCGCAAGGGGCCGAACAACTCGCTAAACGCAGCCAGCGGCGACCCCGGTTCGCCATGGGCAATTGGCAACGAGGCCGGCGGTCACGATGCGATACACCCAGATCTCGGCAACGAGAAAGATTTCAAAGACTTTGTGAAAAAGGCCAAAGACCTAGGGCTCGAGATTGCGCTCGACCTGGCGCTGCAGGCCTCACCAGATCATCCGTGGGTTAAATCAAACCCAGAGTGGTTCACCACGAGGGCAGACGGCACGATTGCCTACGCCGAAAACCCGCCGAAGAAATATCAAGACATCTTTCCGATCAATTTTGACAACGACCGAGACGGAATCTATCTAGAGGTGCTTCGGGTGGTTAAACACTGGATTTCTCTCGGGGTCAAGGTGTTCAGGGTCGATAACCCGCACACCAAGCCGGTGAATTTTTGGCAGTGGCTAATCGCCGAAGTGAACGCCGAATTTGAAGATGTCATCTTCTTGGCCGAGGCGTTTACTCGCCCAGCCATGATGCACACGCTCGGCAAGATCGGCTTTCAACAGAGTTACACCTACTACACCTGGCGAAACAGCAAGGCAGAGCTCGAGAGTTACCTGAAGGAGCTATCGCGAGAAACCGCCGACTTCTTCAGACCTAACCTCTGGGTCAGCACACCTGACATTCTTACCGAATACCTTCAGTTCGGCGGCCCAGCCGGTCACAAGATTCGCGCAATCGTTGCGGCGATGGCTGGCGCGAGTTGGGGAATGTACAGCGGCTTCGAATTGGTTGAATCGGTCGCGAGACCAGGGGCAGAAGAGCACATCGACAGCGAGAAGTATGAATACAAGCCTCGCGACTTCAAGGCTGCCGAAAAGAACGGTCGCTCGATTGCTCCACTGATATCGAAACTGAATGATGCCCGTGCCGAACATCCCGCTCTGAGACAACTTCGCAACATTGAAATTCACTCGAGCGACGACAATTCGATTTTGGTTTTCAGCAAGCACCTTGCGGCCGAACACAGCCCGAGCGGCAAAGATGACACGGTGATTGTGGTTGTCAATGTCGACCCGCACTCGGTTCGCGAAACTACTGTTCACCTAGACCTGGCAAAACTCTCGATCGACTCAGATACCTTCGAGGTGCGAGATTTGCTTACCGAAAAAAAATTCACCTGGGGTGCAAGCAACTACGTGCGACTAGACCCGCGCGAAGAACCCGCCCACATTCTCTACGTGACGAAGCGAAACTAAATGCTCTTCGGCAAGAAAGACGTTACGTTGCCGCAGCTCGATCAAGAGACTGTTGCAAAAGTAACATCGGGCTCTTCGCACGAACCGCACTCGGTCTTGGGCGCTCACGCTCATGATGGCGGCTGGATAATTCGAACTCTCAAGCCACTGGCCACAAAGGTATTCGCCCAACTTGAAGGTTCGATTCAGGTCGAACTAGAGCATCTCGATAACGGTCTGTTTCAAGGATTCGTCAAAACCAAGCAGGTGCCCGACTACAGAATCGTGGCTCACTATTTGGAAAACGGCAAGGTTACAGAGTGGCTTACCGACGACCCTTATCACTACCTGCCAACCGTCGGCGAAGTCGACCTGCACCTGATTGCCGAAGGTCGCCACGAAGAACTCTGGAAGGCACTTGGTTCGCAGGTTAGAACCATCGATGGCAGCCTCGGCGGCAGCACCGGAACCAGCTTTGCCGTCTGGGCCCCAAATGCCCTCGCGGTTCGAGTGGCCGGAGACTTCAATCATTGGAATGGCGTCGGGCACTCGATGCGGGCTATGGGCTCTAGCGGGGTCTGGGAGATTTTCATTCCGGGGCTGGCCGCCGGCACCAAATACAAATACGACATTCTGACCAAATCCAATAGCTGGATTACCAAAATCGACCCGATGGCCCGTCACACCGAGACTCCCCCGGCAACAGCCTCGGTGGTCACCGAGTCTTTTCACAAGTGGGACGACGGCACTTGGTTAGACCAGCGAGCAAAACGCGATGTTCTAAAATCGCCCATGTCGATATACGAGTTGCACGTGGGTTCGTGGAGAAAAAACCTCAGCTACCGAGGCCTCGCAGAAGAACTGATTCCCTATGTTCTAGAACTCGGCTTTACCCATGTCGAGTTCATGCCGCTGGCAGAACACCCATTTGCACCTTCGTGGGGTTATCAAGTAACCGGATACTATGCGCCAACCTCGCGTTTCGGTTCTCCAGACGATCTCAAGTTTTTGATTGACGCTTTGCACAATGCAGGTATCGGTGTGATTCTCGACTGGGTACCCGCACACTTTCCGAAAGATGACTGGGCCTTAGCGCGTTACGACGGCGAGCCACTATACGAGCACGCAGATCCGCGTCGAGGTGAGCACCCCGACTGGGGAACCTACATCTTTGATTTCGGTAGAACAGAAGTTAGAAACTTCTTAGTGGCCAACGCTCTCTATTGGTTCGAAGAGTTTCACATCGACGGTCTGCGCG
The DNA here is from genome assembly GCA_903831585.1 of uncultured Micrococcales bacterium. GTDB lineage: Bacteria > Actinomycetota > Actinomycetes > Actinomycetales > Microbacteriaceae > Rhodoluna. The sequence continues at coordinate 4,911 of CAIKYE010000054.1, forward strand.
TCGATGCGGTCGCTTCGATGTTGTATCTCGACTATTCACGCGAGGGCAACGACTGGTTGCCGAACGAATTCGGTGGTCGCGAGAATCTTGATGCAATCAAGTTCATGCAAGAAACAAACGCAACTGCTTATCGCCGCAACCCCGGCATCATGATGATTGCCGAAGAGTCAACCAGTTGGGGTGGCGTTAGCTCACCGACTGACGGTGGCGGCCTCGGCTATGGCTTCAAGTGGAACATGGGCTGGATGAACGACTCCCTGCGTTACATCGAAAAAGACCCGGCTTACAGAGCCCATCACCACGGCGAACTAACTTTTTCGATGCTCTACGCATACGACGAGAAATTCATTTTGCCGATCAGTCACGATGAAGTCGTTCACGGCAAAGGGTCATTGCTCAGCAAGATGCCGGGCGACCGTTGGCAGCAGCTGGCAAACGTACGCGCCTATCTGGCTTACATGTGGTCGCATCCGGGCAAGCAGCTCTTGTTTATGGGAAGCGAATTCGGGCAGCAATCCGAGTGGAACCAAGAGCACGGTCTCGAGTGGTGGATTCTCGAGCAGCCAAGCCACCAGGCCCTCAAGACGCTGGTTTCGACCCTGAACCGCCTCTACCTAGAAAACCCGGCCATGTGGCAGCTAGACCACGCACAGGGCGGTTTCACCTGGATCGACGGCGGTGCCGCAGAGTCAAATGTGTTGACCTTCTTGCGCTGGGACGAATCGGGCAATCCGATTGCGGTAGCCATCAACTTTGCCGGTCACCCCCACTACGACTGGGCCTTGGGTTTGCCATTCGCTGGTGAGTGGCAAGAGATTTTGAACACCGATGCGCAGCAATTCGGCGGTTCGGGAGTTGGCAACCTCGGTTCGGTTCGAGCCAGTCACGAGGGCACCCACGGTCAGCCGCACTCGGCCAGGGTCAACCTGCCGCCGCTTGGCGCAATCTGGTTGAAGCCTAAAAAGAACTAAAAGAGCATTGAGGTTAGTCGGTTTCTAGCCGCAACCACATCTGGCGTAGTCTTGCCAACAATTTCGAAATACTGCAATAGACGTTCACGCATCACGTTTTTGTCGTCTTGGCTTGCCTCTGCAAAATTCACCAGAAGCGCCTCGAAGGCATCGGCATAGTCGCCAATCGCGAGCAGTGCGTCTGAAGCCATTAGCAACTCATCGAAGTTCTGCGGCGGATTGTTCAAAACTTTGTCAACATCGACACCTTCAAGACGAAGTAAGAGTTCTGCCTGAGCAACACCGGCAGCTGCAATCGGATCGCTGGGGGTCTCGTTGAGAATCTGCTGATACTGAGCCTTTGCCTCGGCATAAGAACCAGAATTCAAAAGTTCGACGGCAGCCTTGTGCTTCGGTGGAAGTTGCGGAGTTGTCGGCACCGGCTCAGCGCTCTGATCAACAACCGCGGTGCCGGTGATGGCATTGTTCTCGGCAACAAGCAAAAGCTTTTCTATGACGGCCTGAATCTTGTCAAGGTCTTGATCGCCTGCAAAGAGCGGCACCGGCTGACCAGCCATCATTGCCAAAAGGGTCGCCGGCTGATTTACAGCGAAAGCCTCGACAACTCGCTGCTGCTTCTCAATCTCTAACCGGCACAGAATAACTTTGCCGCCAAAACTTGGCACAATCGATTCGAGTTTCTGGCTCAACGAAACGCTTGACTCGTCTGCTGTTGAAAAAAAATCGACTAGAACAACCAACTTGCTCGATAGTTCTAGATAGTGACGAAGGTTAACCTCGGTCAGTTCTGAGACAAGCGAGGCAACCTTCACGACAGTTGGTGCGGCGGCTTCGGCGCTCGGCAAATCCGTGGCTTTGTTTGGTGGCGGCTGTCGAAGCGACGAAAGGTCGAGGGCACCGCGAAAACTCGAAGAGAACTGATCAGACATTAGAGGCTCACCACGCTAATTAGTCCCTGGGTGGCTCCAAGCAGAACAATCTTGGCGCTCTCATCGACCGGCGGAACATAGAACAGGAGCATGTCTCCGTAGATCGAGCGCACCCCTCTGGTCGAACCGGTTGCACCAAGCAACAGCTTCTCTTGGGCTCCAACCGCTACGGCAGAATTAGCCCGTTTTGGCTTGATTGTGTATCTGTCGAGCTGGTAGACGGCAACCAGGGCACCTCCGTCTGAGGTCGCCATTGAGATTACGTTCGGATTTCCGAGCAGGTGGGCATAGGCGATGTTTGCGTTATTCAACGAGGTCGCTTGTTCTTTTTGAGCCTGCGAAACCTGGCGGTAGAACTCGTTGTCCAGGTCGAAAAGCTGCGCGCTCAGGCTCGCCTGCCCGAGATTCAGCACATCACCGAAGGCTATGGGCAGCTTGTTTGGAGCAACCTTCAAGAACAGTGAAGCCGCATCAACAGGGATAGCTCCCAGTTCACTAGAAGGCACCGCAGGAATTTCAGCACCCGGCATTAGGCGAATAGTGAACCAGACCTTGTAATTACTTCTGGCACTGTCTTGCTGCATGACGATCATCTGCGGAAGCGCGGTGTCACCCTCTTCGTCTGTCACCGCCATTGCGACTCTGGGCCACGAAGATGTTGCTGCCGGAAGATTGAACTTGATTGGTTCAGCGGCGATAGCTTGAAGGCTCGCAATTCTGGCATTGCGCGTGCGAAGAACATAGTTAGTGCTTCTAACCGCAAGTGCGGCACCGTCGAATCGCTCGGCCAAAACTCGGCGATCATTTCTTGCATCTGCTTCACGAGCAATAGCCGAGACTTCATTAAGAATTCGCTGCACCTGCGCTGCTTGAAGCGAGACTGGCTGCACCTGATCATCGACCGTTGGTGACGCAGAAGGCTCTGGACTTGTAGCACAACCCGAAAGCAAAGTCAGGGTAAGAGCTCCACTCGTGATTGCGACAAAACCTCGAGCAGAACGCCTGCCCCGCTCTGGGCTCTGCAACACACTGCGATAGCGATAGCGCGGTGGCCTCGGGGGTTTTGGAGTCTTTCTTCGCGGACCACGATCGATTCTCATTTTTCTGAAAGTGATGATGGTCAAGACAATCGCCACCAACAGAAAACCAAGCCCAACCCAAATCAGAATTGTTGACGGAAGCGTGTCAAAGGTTGGTGTCCAGACGATATCAATTGCCGAAGGAATCGGCGCTAAACCATTGCTAGCGATCAGCACGGCACCCTCATCAGCAGTCGTTGCCTTCAGGGATGCCGTCAGCGCGGCATCAACCTGGGTGCGCCACAGGTCTGAGTTCTTGGGTGAGATAGAAGGTTCTTTGCCGGCGAATGTCTTTGCAACGGCCGTCTCTTCTTTTGCCACAGCAACCAGAGCCACATGAGGCGATTCGCCAACAAATGCCCTGATGTCGCTCTCTCGGCCTGTGGCTATGAACGCCTGAGGGCCACCGTCAACGGTTACCTTAATTGCACCCGGATGCATCGAAAGCACGTCGTTTGGCACGATTGCATAGGGAGCACCTGATTCAGGGGTGATCGACAAGCTGTATTGACTCGGTGGCGCCAGAATGGTTCTCTGAGCAAGGCCGGTGAGCATGAGTATGGTCGACAGGGCAAAGAGCACGGCGGCAACTAGAAAGCGCATGCAAATTCCAATCCGACTAAACTTGGCGAAGGCGAAATGCCTGTGGATAAGTCTACCGAAGTGGCTAGGAGCCCTGAATTGAGTGCTGAAGACGCAGTCTTTCCTCTCGTAATGAGGGGTTACGACCGTGAGGCCGTCGATGACGCCTTGCTCGACCTTCGACGAGAACTGCTGCAACTCAGCGCTCAAAATGCCCAGCTGGCAAGCGAACTTCGCGAAACCTCGAATCGTCTGCTCGCAGCCGAGGGCGAGCTCACCGAGGTTGGCGAACCAAGTTACGCGGGCGTCGGCGCAAAAGCGGCTTTGATTCTTTCGACCTCAGAAGAGCAGGCTAAGCGTCTGGTGCTCGAGGCCGAAACCGAAGCGAGCATCACTCGAAAGAATTTGCACGAAGAACTCGAAACTCAGCGCAACGAAGCAAAGGGCTATTACGACGCTCTAGTTTCTGAGGCTCAGCGTCGAGCAGATCGACTCATCAACGCCGCCAGCGTCGAATACGACCAGTCGATCGCCGATGCCAAGTCAAAGGGCGCTGAAATCATCGATGAAGCAATTCGTGAGGCCGGCGCGATCCGTGGCTCTATTGCAACCGAGGTTGCAAAACTTCGCGCAACTGCAAAACGCGAAATCGAAGCTCATCGAGCAAAAGTTGACAGAGATCTGGCCGAGAAAAAACTATTGTCAGCCAGAGAGAACAACTCTTCTATCGACTACAACCGTGCGCTGTCTATCATCACCGAACAGGCAAGAATCGATCTCGAACTTGAACTCACCGCTCGACGTTCTGAAGCCGAACAAACCTACCTGCGAAAGCACCAAGAAGCAGTAGCCGCCACGCAGCGTTACCTCGATGACGCCAACGGTCAACTCAGCTTGGCCATCACTCGAGCCAATGCAGCGAGACTCGAGGCTGAGACCCTTGAAGCCGCCGCTCGTTCAATCAACAAGAAGTCGACTCACGAAACCAGGCTTAAAGTTGATGCCATGGTGGCAGCGGCCGAAGCCGAAGCTCGCACGATCTTGAGCGAGGCGCATTCGAAGGCAGACACCGAGTTGCGTGAAGCCGAGGCAAAGCTGAGACGTCTAGAGGTTGAGCGCGAGGCCGTGTCTCAATATGTCGAGAACCTAAAGTCTGTTTTCGAGCGCCTTCAGGCTAACCTGAACCTCAAGTAGTAAAAGAGGAAGCCATGGCAAACAACATCAATGTCAGCAATGCATTTCAAGTTGGTCTGCTTGGCGGGCTTGGCGTTCTAACCGCGCTTGTCTTTGGCAACATGATTGCAACTATTGCCAGCATCATCACCTATGTCTTCGCAGCGATTTTCATCGCCCTTGGCCTAGACCCGATTGTCAGCTTCATTGAGAAGCGCTGGCTGAAGCGCCCCTTTGCCATTTTGACGGTTGTAATCGTTTTCTTCGGCGTCGTAGCAGGCCTGATCTGGGCGGTAACGCCGAGCCTGGTCAGACAATCGGCAAACTTCATTGAACAGGCGCCGCTAATTCTTGGCGGAATAAGCCAAATTGATTTGGTGGTAACCCTAGATGCGCAATTTGGCGGCGCAATCAGCAAGACGCTCACCTCTACCGGTGAGTTTCTGGGCGACTCGAAAAACTGGCCGACTATGCTAGGTGGCGTGGTTCAGGTCAGCCTGAGCATCGTTAACGGCTTCTTCGCCGGGCTGATTGTTGTAATTCTCTCGATTTACTTCATGGCTTCGCTCGACTCTTTCAAGCACTGGACCTACAAGTTGGTCAACTACAAGAGCCGCGACAACTTCATCAACATCAGCGAACAGGTGGCCAACTCGGTTGGACGCTATGTGATGGGTCAGATTACTATCGCATTCATCAACGCAACGCTCGGCTTCATCGTGATGTCAATCATCGGCGTTCCATTTCCGTTGCTATTGGCGTTCATAGCCTTTGTCTTCGCACTGATTCCCCTGGTGGGTCCGGTTTCTGGAGCTGTGGTGATCACACTCGTTGCTCTCTCGGCCTCACCACTAACTGCGCTGATCATCGCAATCTATTACGCGATATACCTTCAACTTGAGGCCTACCTAATCAGCCCGAGAGTCATGCGCAAGGCAGTCGATGTTCCGGGAGCAGTTGTGGTTGTTGCCGCACTTGCCGGCGGTGCACTTCTCGGTGTTCTTGGTGCGCTCGTTGCCATTCCGGTTGCCGCGTCAATCATCTTGATTATTCGACAGGTTTGGATGCCTCGACAAGACGCACAGGTCGACTAACCAAACTCGGTGAAAGCCGGTCGGTTAGGCAGTGAAAGTTTCAGCCAGCGGATATCGCTGCGGATTCACAACTCGAACAATTTCGTCTAGCACGCGTTTGGTTGCCGACTCGCCCACCCAAAGATGTTTCGCCCCATCGACACCGATGAGTTCGATGTTGGGCAGCATCGCAAATCGCAATTGCGCCTGGCTTGGCGTTAGATAGTCGTCAAACTCTGGAATGAGCGCGACAAGCTTCTTGTCGCTCTGGCTCCAACGCAACAACTCTTCATGGGTGGTTCTGTGCAGTGGTGGCGATAGCAAAATCGCACCGAGCACATCTTCGTCAACCGCATACTTCAGGGCAAGTTCGGTTCCGAAACTCCAGCCAACCACCCAGAGATTTGGCAAATTGCGCTGTTGAGCAAAGGCAACGGCGGCTCTAACGTCTGCTTCTTCGGTAACGCCCTCACCAAATTGCCCATCGCTGGTTCCATGCGGAGAGCTGGTGCCTCGAGTGTTGAACCTGAGCACGGCGATGTCGGCAAGGGCTGGCAGCCGATTGGCGGCCTTTCGATAGATGTGGCTATCCATGAAACCACCGTGGGTCGGCAGCGGGTGCAGCATGATCAGAGTTGCCACCGGTTCGCGATTTAGTGGCAGTGCCAGTTCACCGACCAGTGATAGGCCGTCGCTGGTGTGAAGAGTTATTGCCTCGCGTCTGCTCGGAAGCTCGACCGAAGACTTCACCTCAATGATTTGGCTCAAAGCAGCTTTCCCTGAAAAGACTTCCAGCACGCGTTATGAAAGTGACGGCGAGTTGACACATCGCGGTGAGCATCCCAGGCAACGGTGTGAGCGGTGCCCTTGTTGATGTTTAGGTTGCAGTGCGGGCACTTCCAAACTTTGTCGTCATCAGCGCGAGAACCGGTTGTGGTCTGAACCACATACTCGACACCGTTCTTGACTTCGGTTCGCTTGATTCCAGCACGAATGACATCGAGATTTAGTTCTGGAGTCTCGTCGTCGTCGCGCTTGCGCTTAGGTCGATTGCTGCGTGGCATCAGTACCAGTTGAACTTGTTGGAGTGGGCCAGAGCTCCACAGGCTGAGCCATAACGACCCTCGATGTATTTGAGACCCCAGTTGATTTGAGTCTTCGGGTTAGTCATCCAGTCTGCGCCTTCGGATGCCATCTTTGTGCCTGGCAGCGACTGCGGAATTCCGTATGCACCTGAAGACTTGTTCTTCGCGTTTACACGCCAGTTCGACTCACGTTCCCAAAGCGTGACCAGGCAAGAGTACTGATCAGACTTCCAGCCCATTTCAAGAATGGTCTTGAGTGCGTATTCCTTTGACGTTCCCGGGCTTGGCAGATCTGCGTTCTCAACAAAGAGCGGTTGAACGTCACCCTTGGTGACGATGTTGAAACCGCCACGGGCAAAACTAATAGTTTGGGTGCTGGCTAGGCCATAACTCTGATCGGGGTCTTTCGAACTCGGGTCATACATCGACATGGTCGCGGCGCTGGCTAGGGTGCCTGAATACGGGTCTACCACCGAGACAAGAGCCAAGGCGGCTACCGAGAGGTAACCCCAAATCACTCGAACCGTTCTGGTTGCAAGATGGGGCAGCACGCTGCTCTGGCGCTTGGCCCAGAACGAGTGAAATTTTGGAAAGGTGCGGGCGACTAGTGACGGTCGCTCAACCGCATGTCTGCCCATAAAAACCTCGAAAGTGACTAAAAACCCAGTCTAACCCGCGCGAAAATGACCCGCCAGAGCTGATATTCAGCCAACCGGAAGCTTAAATGTCGGGCAGGTGCGCAGAACCTTGGTCATTGCGGTCTTTTCAGCCGTGGTGACCCAGAGTTTGTATTTCACCTTAACCGCAACCTGTCTAGACACGTAGGCGCAGTGATAGGCCCGGTTAGGCGGCAGCCACTGGCTAGCGTCTGAGTCGCTCTTCGAGCCATTGGTTGGGCCATCGACTGCTAACAGGTTGAGCGGATCGTTTGCGATGTTGTATCGAGTGGTTGCGGATGCCGAGGCCGCCCCGGTCTTCCAGGCGTTTGAAAGGGCAACCACGTGGTCGATTTGCACTGCCATCGAAGTCTTGACTCCCCTGACGAACTTGATTACTTTGCCCGTGTATGGATCTTTGAGTGTTCCGGTAGCAACGAGACAGTTGGCATCGGCTCGCCAGGTGATGTTAGTCAAGTCTCGATTCAAAATGTAGTTTCTTAGGTCGCAAGAGCCGATGTCTCCCCAGCCATCACTGAAATAGTCGCGGTCATATCCAGACTGCGAACCAAGTGGGCGAACCTTAAGTTTCGCTAGCGCGCTAATCGATGTTGCCGAATAGATCGGCTTGGCCTCAACGCTGACTGGTGCGAGCAAAATCGCACCCAAAACAACTGCGCTAGCTGTTGCGCTCGATATGAAGAATCTGGATGACGCGGTCAATAAACGCATCAACTTGATTTTCGGCATAGCCACCCCTCTGTGCAGAAAAAACAATACGGCGAACTTCTGACATCACGAGGGGCTCTGAATTGACAAGGTGCTCTAAAACCAAGTTGCACATTGCATCTACCTGTTTGCGTTTGTATCCGCGGGCCGGCCAGCTAACCCGTTCGAAGCGCTTCGACTTGGGGCGTTCGGCTCGTGCTCTAACAATCTCGGCAGTTCGCTGCAGTTGATCAACCAGAGCATGGTCGCCGCGAGTCTCGCGCTTGCGCTTCAATTCGCGATCGGCAAGTGCGTCTTCGATTCGATCCAGAGCAGAATCAACTTCTATTACGCCGTAGCCGCCGCGTTCTAAATCGAACTCGGTCTCGCGCACTCGCTCAGATGCAAGCAGGTACCCCTCGGGGTTTTCATACTGCTGGCGAGCCATCTCGATGAAGGCGTCGACTTGCTCGACGCTGTAACCGTGCCTGCGGCCCTTGGCGAGTGCGAACTTCTTATTCAACGAATGCCACCTAGCCGAAGAAAATGCTTGCGATGAGATAGGTGGCAAGTGCCGAAGGCAAAATTGAGTCGAGGCGATCCATGATGCCACCGTGACCGGGCAACCAAGAACTCATGTCTTTCACGCCAAGGTCTCGCTTGATAAGTGACTCGGCAAGGTCACCGAACACCGCCGTTAGTGTGAGCGCTGCGGCGATTAGAACACCCCACCACCATTCGATGTGAAGCAAGAACAGCGCGCAGAGAATCGCTGTAACCAGGGCTGCGGTGATAGATGCGACAAGCCCTTCAATAG
>CAIKYE010000055.1 GCA_903831585.1 uncultured Micrococcales bacterium
AATGAAGGGTCGCTCTAAGCCTTAGAGCTGACGTTTTACTTTGTTGTTGACGTCTTCGCCGGCGGCCTTAAGCTCTTTGCGCAACTCGGCAGGCAACGAAAACTGAACATCCTCTTCTGCGGTCTGCACTGTTCGCACATCACCGAAACCGATTTTTGCAACGTAGTCGAGAACCTCGGTAACTAATTCTTCTGGCACAGATGCACCCGATGTCACGCCAACGGTTTCTACCCCTTCGAACCAGGCATCGTCAATCTCGTGGGCAAAGTCAACGCGATATGCAGCTTTTGCGCCAGCCTCGAGCGCAACCTCAACAAGGCGAACCGTGTTCGACGAGTTGGCCGAACCGACAACTATAACTAGATCGCTCTCTGCACCAACTTTCTTGATGGCAACCTGACGGTTCTGGGTTGCATAACAAATGTCATCGCTCGGAGGGTTTTGCAAAGTTGGATACTTCTCGCGCAACTTCAAAACCGTCTGCATGGTTTCGTCAACCGAAAGCGTGGTCTGTGAAAGCCAAATCACTTTATCTGGGTCGCGAATCTCGGTGGCGGCAATTGTGTCGTCGCCGTCAACAATCTGCACCGCGTCTGGAGCTTCACCGGCGGTGCCCTCAACTTCTTCGTGACCCTCGTGGCCAACTAGCAAAATGTCGTAACCCTCTTTGGCGAAGCGCTGAACCTCGCGGTGAACCTTGGTGACCAGTGGGCAGGTGGCGTCAATGGTGTTGAGCTGTCTTGCTTCGGCGGCGGCCACTACGGCTGGCGAAACTCCGTGGGCCGAGAACACCAAAACTGAACCGATCGGAGCCTCATCGACTTCATCGACAAAAATCGCCCCGCGCTGCTCGAGCGATGAAACCACGTGCTTGTTGTGAACGATCTGCTTGCGAACATAGACCGGAGCGCCATAGTGGTCGAGGGCCTTCTCGACTGCAATTACCGCTCGGTCTACCCCGGCGCAATAGCCTCGGGGTGAGGCCAGAAGCACCTTTTTGCCCACCGATGGGCTCATCGGGCTAGCGGTATTCTTGATGTCAGTCACCCGTCAAGTCTAAGTGTCGGGGGCATCAGACAATCTAGGGGCAACATGAGCGAAGAACTCAAGGCTGAAGCGGCCTCCCCTGCAAACAACAGCTTCGAAAACCCTTGGCCGGTGGCCCAACTCTCTGAGAATCTGGTCGCCTACATCAGGCGCTTAGGCACCGTGTGGATTGAGGGTGAAATCACCAAGCCGTCGATGAAGGGAACCTCGTTCTTTGCAGAACTGCGCGATCTTCGTGAAGAAGCCATGGTTGCCATTCACAGTTTCGGCTCGGCTGCCTACACAAAGGATTTGAATACCGGCGACCGGGTTGCCGTGTTGGTGAAACCTGACTTCTGGAAGAAGGCCGGCAAGATCTCGATGCAGATTCTAGATCTGCGAAAAGTCGGATTGGGTGAACTGCTCGAACGCATTCAACGCCTGCGCGAGAAATTGGTTGCAGAGGGTCTTACCGACCCGGCTCGCAAGCAACCCATCCCGTTTTTACCTAACTGCGTTGGTCTGATCACCGGCAAAGACAGCGACGCCGAAAAAGACGTTCTGCAGAATGCAAAGTTGCGCTGGCCCGACATCAAGTTCAGAGTCATCAACACCAAGGTGCAGGGGGACGACTCGGCGCCGCAGATTATTGCTGCAATAGAGAAACTCGATGCCGACCCAGAGGTCGATGTCATTGTGATTGCACGAGGCGGAGGCGGATTCGGCGACCTGCTCGTATTCAGCGATGAGAAGCTCGTTCGTGCGGCGGCAAATGCCAAGACCCCGATCATTTCTGCAATCGGTCACGATGCCGACCGTCCATTGCTGGACGACGTTGCCGACTTTCGCGCATCGACCCCGACCGATGCAGCCAAGAAGATTGCGCCAGATGTTACCGATGAACGTCAGCGACTAGACCAGCTGCTCGGTCGCGCGTTCAATCGCATCGTGCAATTCGTCGGCGCTCAGCTAGATCTTCTGGCACAGTTGCGCAGCCGCCCGGCTCTTGCCAACCCATACACGTTCATCGAGGTGCACGAGCAAGAGATTGCCGACCTGGTTGATGAGGCTCGAGGTTCTATCGAACTGATGCTCGAGCGCGAGTGCAACAAGGTCGAGACCTTGCGCAAGGTCGCCATTTCGCTTTCGCCACAGTCGACCCTAGACCGCGGCTACTCGGTGGTTCGCGACGCCGACGGACACGTTTTCACAGACGCTTCGCAGATACAAACCGGCACCAAACTCAAACTGCGCTTAGCCAAGGGCGAAACCTCGGCTACCGCCGACTAACCGAAAGTAGGCTTGAACCATGAGCGAAAAGAAGCAAACCCCAGTCGCAGAACTGTCTTACGAGGCTGCCCGCGACGAGCTTACGCAGGTCGTCGCCCAGCTCGAGGCCGGGTCGGTAGCCCTCGAGGCATCGATGCTGCTCTGGGAACGTGCCGAGGCTCTGGCAGCTCGTTGCGAAGAGCACCTTGGTGGGGCGCGCAAGAAGCTCGACGAAGTCATCGCCGCCAAGCAAAAGTAATTCGGCACACAATTGGCAGAACAGCAGAAAGACGCGGCCGCGGTTAGACGCGCAAGACAGACGCTAATCAATTTGCTTTTGGCTCTCGGTGTCACTCTTGGTGTTCTACTGACTTTCATGATGATTGTTCCGCGCGACGATAGCAACATGATTCGCGCGGTTGACTACACCGCAATTGCAGCCGACGTTAAAGCAAGCGTTGGCGTTGAAGTTATTGCACCCGAGACAATTCCCGCCGGTTGGTGGTCGAATTCGGCACGCTGGCGTGACACCACTGCCGACGGTGTGAACTACTGGCACGTCGGTTTTGTTGGGCCAAACAACCAATATGTTGGCATCGATCAGGCAATTGAAACTAACGCAACCTGGTTGGCGCAAAAGGTTGTCGAGTTTGAGCAGGTTTCATCTTCATCGCCAACTGGCGAATACACGCTCACCGAATTTCAGGGTGCAACCGAAGGTAAGACCGGCGAAAAACTTTGGATCTATACGACCAACAAAAACGCAGACGCGATTCTGATTGGCGGCACGGCGAAACGAGAAGAGTTTGCCCAATTCTTCAAACTGATCAAACTACCCTTCAACGACTAAGAGAGGCCAAACCATGTCGAACCAACCAGATACTCCGCAGCAAGCTTGGGATGCAATGCTCGATGGCAACCAGCGATTCGTCTCTGGCAAACTCGCTCACCCTCGCCAAGACATCGACCGCCGCGAAGCACTGGCCGCAGCACAGAAACCTTTCGCCGCACTGTTCGGTTGCTCAGACTCGCGCCTCTCTGCCGAAATCATCTTCGACGTTGGGCTCGGTGACCTATTCGTGGTTCGCAACGCCGGCCAGGTAATCGCCGAGACCATTCTGGGCTCGCTCGAGTATGCGGTTGAGGTGCTTGGCGTTCACCTGATCATGGTGCTCGGGCACGATGAGTGCGGAGCCATCCGCGCCACCATCGACTCAACTCAGGGCAAGCTTCAGGCCAAAGGCGAGTTCATAAAGCACATTGTGGCCAGTATCGAGCCAACCGTGCTAGCCGCCAATGCTAAGGGCATTCACGACATCGACAGCGTTACCGCACTGCACATCGAAGACACCATCAACGACCTAGTTTCTCGGTCGAAAATCGTTCGCGAGGCCATAGACACTGGCAAACTTGCAATTGTTGGCGCAAACTACAAACTTGTGCTTGGCGACATTCACCCGCTGGTGATGGTCGGCCAGGTTTCATAAAGAAGACGAAAGGCATCTCGTGGACTACCGCATCGAAAAAGACACCATGGGCGAGGTCAAAGTTCCCAAGAATGCGCTCTATGGAGCTCAGACTCAGCGAGCCGTCGAGAACTTTCCGATCTCTGGCACAACTCTCGAGCCCGCCCAAATCTCTGCCCTCGCTCAAATCAAGAAGTCAGCCGCCCAGGCCAATGCAAAACTCGGAGTTCTAGACAAGGCGATTGCCGATGCAATTGCTAGCGCTGCCGACGAGGTAATTGCGGGCAAGCACGACGGCGAATTTCCGGTAGACATTTTTCAGACCGGCTCTGGCACATCTTCAAACATGAACATGAACGAGGTGCTCGCAACTCTCGCGTCGACTCGCCTCGGTTCAACGGTTCACCCCAACGATCACGTCAACGCTTCGCAGTCTTCGAACGACGTTTTTCCAACCTCGGTTCACGTTGCCGTGACCTCGGCGCTGATTAATGATTTGCTACCCGCTCTCGATCATCTAGCCAAGTCGCTCGAGGTGAAGGCCGCGCTCTGGAAGACCGTGGTCAAGGCCGGTCGCACGCATTTGATGGACGCCACCCCGGTAACCCTGGGCCAAGAATTCGGTGGATATGCCGCCCAAATTCGCTATGGCATCGAGCGCGTCGAAAACACAATTGCTCGCACCGCTGAAGTTCCGCTTGGTGGCACCGCGGTTGGCACCGGCATCAACACCCCTAAGGGTTTTCCGCAGGAGGTCATTCGCCTTCTTGCCGCAGAGACCGGTCTGCCGATAACCGAGGCTCGCAACCACTTCGAAGCTCAAGGCGCACGCGATGCTTTGGTCGAGGCTTCAGGTGCGCTTCGCGTGCTTGCCGTTTCGCTAACCAAGATCAACAACGACCTTCGCTGGATGGGTTCTGGCCCAAATGCGGGTCTAGCCGAGTTGAGCATTCCTGACCTGCAACCAGGCTCTTCGATCATGCCTGGCAAGGTCAACCCGGTTATTCCTGAAGCAGTCATGATGGTCTGCGCTCGGGTTATCGGCAACGATTCAACTGTGGCTTGGGCTGGCGCATCTGGCAACTTCGAGCTCAACGTTGCAATTCCGGTTATGGGCAACGCGCTGCTCGAGTCGATTCGTTTGCTCTCGAACTCGATGCGTTTGCTCGCTGACAAAACCGTCGATGGCCTCGAGGCAAACGTGGAGCGTTCACGTGCGCTTGCAGAGTCGAGCCCATCGATTGTTACTCCGTTGAACAAATACATCGGCTACGAAGCAGCTGCCAAGATCGCGAAGCACTCGGTTGCCAAGGGCATCACAGTTCGCGAGGCAACCATCGAGCTCGGCTACGTCGATGGCGATAAGTTGACCATGGAACAACTCGACAAAGCGCTCGACGTTTTGTCTATGACGCACCCAGGGCAATAAAAAAACCAACCAACAAGTATGGGCCGAGCGCAATGCTCGAGCCCATTCTTGCTTTTCGGGTGACAAAGAGAAACAACACCACGATGGTTGCCAGAGCAAAGGCTGCGCAAAGCGCCAGCAGCGGAGCAAACGGCGTGAACCACCCAAGACTCAGGCTCATGCCGGTGATCAGCTTCACATCACCCATGCCAAGAGTGCCGAT
>CAIKYE010000056.1 GCA_903831585.1 uncultured Micrococcales bacterium
AATCGGTGAGTGTGGCCCGAAAGAGAAACAGCTTGGAGTGCACCAGAAATGGTGAAGAAAAACAATTCAGATTCAGTCGAACCAAAAATCGACTCAACCCCCCGGTCAAAAACCCCTGCTTCAAAGAAGCCGGCTGAAAAGACCGCTTCAGCCAAGACGCCAGCTAGCAAAAAACCGGCTGCCAAGACCACCAAGGCAGAAGTCGCAGAAAGCGCGCCTGTTTCAAAGAAGCCGACGGAAAAGAAACCTGCAGCTAAGAAGCCGATCGAAAAGAAGCCTGCTGCAAAAGTCGCTGCTTCAAAAGGCGCTAGCTCAAAAACCGAAGGCAAGTCTGCTGCAACCGCTGCGCCTGTAACGGTAACCGCAACCTCGATGTTGTTCATGGCTCCAGATTTGCCAACCCCGGTTATCGATAAAAAACGCGGGCGACCAATCGAAGACAAAAAGACCGCCGATCAGGGTGAGACTCACGTTCGCCGACGTTCACGTCGCCGCGAGGGTGAATTGGCAGAGGGCGAACAACTTCCACCAAATACCGTTGTCAAAGTTCGCACGCCACGCGAACCAAAAGAACCTAGCAATGAGCCAACCCGCATCAAGGGCTCGACCAGACTCGAAGCCAAGAAGCAGCGCCGTCGTGATGGGCGCGATGCTGGTCGACGTCGCAGCAGCACAATTACCGAATCAGAATTTCTAGCTCGCCGCGAATCTGTTGAACGCACCATGATCGTGCGATCAAAGGACGGCAAGATTCAGCTCGGAGTTCTCGAAGACAAGATTCTGGTCGAACACTATGTGGCCAAGGCATCTGAGGCCTCGCTTATCGGAAACGTTTACCTCGGTAAAGTTCAGAACGTTTTGCCATCGATGGAGGCCGCTTTCGTTGATATTGGCCGCGGTCGAAACGCCGTCCTTTACTCTGGTGAGGTCGACTGGGAGCTTGCAGAGACTGGCAACCAGCCCCGTCGAATCGAATTGGCCCTAAAGAGTGGCGATACGGTTTTGGTTCAGGTAACCAAAGACCCGGTCGGCCAAAAGGGTGCCCGGCTAACCTCGCAGGTTTCGCTGCCAGGTCGTTACCTCGTGTACGTGCCTAACGGATCGATGAATGGCATTTCGAGAAAACTGCCTGAGTCTGAACGCACAAGGCTAAAGAAGATTCTCAAAGAAGTTCTGCCAGAAGATGCCGGAGTGATCGTGCGAACGGCTGCCGAAGGTGCGACCGAAGAGCAACTGACACTCGATGTTCAAAGACTGCAAGATCAGTGGGTTGACATCGAAAAGAAAGTTGAGAAGGGCAACGCTCCAGTTCTTCTGCACAGCGAGCCCGACTTGCTAGTCAAGATCGTTCGCGATGTCTTCAATGAAGATTTTCAGAAGATGGTTATTTCCGGCGACGATTCACACCAGGTGATTAGCGAATACCTTCAGGGAGTCGCTCCTGACCTGCTTGAGCGCATTGAGATTTACAAGGGCGAGAAGGATATTTTCGATGAGTACCGAATTGGCGAACAAATTGCCAAGGCGCTGGAACGCAAGGTTTATTTGCCTAGCGGTGGTTCGCTTGTCATCGATAGAACCGAAGCCATGACTGTTGTTGACGTAAACACCGGAAAGTTTGTTGGCTCCGGAGGAAACCTCGAAGAGACCGTAACCAAGAACAATCTCGAAGCAGCCGAAGAACTCGTTCGTCAGCTAAGGCTTCGCGACATTGGCGGCATCGTCGTTGTTGACTTTATCGACATGGTTCTCGAATCTAACCGCGACCTTGTCTTGCGCCGACTCATGGAGTGCCTCAGCCGCGATCGAACCAAACACCAGGTTGCCGAGGTCACTTCTTTGGGTCTAGTTCAGATGACCAGAAAGAAGCTCGGCATCGGGCTGCTTGAAGCATTCAGCGAGCCCTGCGAGGCTTGCGCCTCGCGAGGCGTGATTGTGCATCACGAACCAATCATGCGTTCGAAGCACGTCGGTGAAGACCCACGCCCGCCAAAGCAATCTGGCAAGTCAAAGAATCGCGACAAGAAGCAAGAAGTTCCAAAGGTCGTCACGGGTGAGCGTGCAGCCGAAGTTGGCAATGCGCTGACCAAGATTGCGGCCTCCACCTTGGCCGCTCACGAGGCTGCCGGCGAGAGCAGCCCAATAGTTGCGCCGGTTTCTCAGGTCGATTCAACAGAGTCAGCCGAATCCAACGAGCTTCTAGATTCGGTGCTAGATGCCCTTCCGCAACCTAAGGCGCCCGGTCAGGGTCGCAGAAGGCCAAGAAGTCGTCGGGGAACATCAAGCAAATAGGCGAATCCGGGGCAAATAGGTTTGACCGAAGCCCAATTGGTGGCTAAACTTGAACCTCGTTGCCCGCTGAGTTTCGCGAACGCAACAAATTCAATTCTTTGAACAAAGGGTAGATCTGTGGTTTACGCAGTTGTCCGCGCAGGCGGACGTCAAGAGAAGGTGTCAGTAGGCACCATCGTTACGCTTGACCGCATCAAGGCAGTTGCCGGCGGCAAGATTGAACTTCACGCGCTGTTGCTTGTCGATGGTGACAAGGTCACTTCAGACGCGGCTTCGCTAGCAAAGGTGAAGGTTACCGCTGAGGTAATCGGCGACCTTCGTGGCCCGAAGATCATCATCCAGCACTACAAGAACAAGACCGGCTTCAAACGCCGCATGGGCTTTCGCGCAGAGCTAACCCGTGTTCAGGTCACTGAGATCAAGTAAAGGACTGAGCAAAAATGGCTTCCAAAAAAGGTGTTAGCTCGACCCGAAACGGCCGCGACTCAAACGCACAGCGTCTAGGCGTGAAGCGTTACGCAGGACAAGAAGTTAACGCGGGCGAGATCATCGTTCGTCAGCGTGGCACTCACTTTCACCCAGGTGTGAACGTGGGCAAAGGCAAAGACGACACACTATTCGCTCTTGCTGCAGGCGCAGTTCAGTTCGGCACCAAAGGTGGCCGTCGCGTAGTAAACATTGTTGTTGCTGCCTAACTAACAAAACTCTCAGCGAGGCGAGCCTTTGGCTCGCCTTTGCTGTTTCTCAAGCAAAGTTGAAGGAGGTCACCATGGTTTCATTCGTAGATCAGGTTGTTCTTCACTTGCGCGCCGGAAACGGCGGTGACGGATGCGTCTCTGTTCACCGCGAAAAGTTCAAGCCTCTTGCCGGCCCAGACGGAGCCGACGGCGGTAACGGCGGCAGCATTTCACTTATCGCAGACTCAAGCGTGACCACACTGCTCGACTACCACTTTCACCCGCATCGAAGCGGTGGCGATGGAGGTGACGGCGCAGGAGACTTCAGAAACGGCGCAACCGGGCCAGACATTAAGCTTCCCGTTCCTATCGGCACAGTAGTTAAGAACGCCAAGGGTGAGTTCATCGCCGACCTGCTTGAACCAGGAATGGAACTCGTTGTTGCCGAAGGCGGAATGGGCGGCAAGGGAAACGCGGCCCTATCGAGTTCTAAGCGCAAGGCTCCGGGTTTCGCGCTTCTAGGCGTGCCGGGCTGGTCGGGCGACGTAATTCTTGAATTGAAGACAGTTGCCGACGTAGCCCTGGTTGGTTACCCGAGTGCCGGCAAATCGAGTTTGATCGCTGCGATGTCTGCGGCGCGTCCGAAAATCGCCGACTATCCTTTCACAACCCTGCACCCAAACCTTGGTGTGGTTCAGGCCGAACAGACTCGCTATGTCATTGCCGACGTTCCTGGTTTGATCGAGGGCGCTAGCGAAGGAAAAGGTCTCGGCTTGCAGTTTCTGCGTCACGTCGAGCGCTGCTCTGCTCTGCTTCACGTAATTGACTGCGCGACCATAGAACCGATGCGCGACCCAATCACCGATCTCGAAAAGATTCTGCACGAGCTGGGCGCATACCAGGTGCCCGAGGGAGAGTTGCCATTGACGCAGCGCTCACAGTTGATTGCCTTGAATAAGTCTGACGTGCCTGATGCGCGCGAACTTGCCGAGTTCGTTAAACCAGAACTCGAGGCTCGCGGTTACCGCGTTTTCATCGTGTCAGCCGCGACTCGCGATGGTCTTCGTGAACTCAACTTCGCCTTGGCGCAGTTGGTCGAAGAGGAGCGAAAGACTCGAGCCAAGATCTCACCCGTGTTGCCACGAATAACTCTGATGCAGTCACGGCGCGATGAGAGCAAATTCACCGTCACCAAAGAGAATTCGCACGAAGGAGAGTTCTTTAGAATTCTCGGAGTCAAGCCAGAACGCTGGGTTGCTCAAACTCAATTCGGCAACGACGAAGCGGTCGGCTACCTCGGTGATCGACTTTTCAAAATCGGTGTTGAAGAAGCGCTCTTCAAGGCTGGGGCTTCAGCCGGTTCGACCGTGGTCATTGGTGCGGGGCAGGGTGTTCTATTCGATTGGGAGCCATCTATTGCCAGCGCTGGCGAGCTGATTGGTGGCCGTCGCGGCGAAGACATTCGCATCGATCAGAACCCGCGCAGAACCACAAACGATCGCCGCGCAAGCTATAAAGAACGTATGGATTCAAAGGCGCAGATACGTGCGGAGATGGACAAAGAGCGCAAGGCCGGAATCTGGTCTAAGCCAGAAGACTTTAAGCCAGAACCTCAGCCGGTCGCAAAAAGCACCGAAGTGAGCGAAGACAGCGAACAGGATAACTAATGGCATTGCAGAGTCGAAGTGAAATTTCTACGGCCAAACGCGTCGTCATTAAAGTTGGTTCTTCATCGATAAGTGGCAAGAACGCCGCCAAGATTGCAAACCTCGTTGAAGCGATGGCCAAAGCTCACAAATCTGGCCAAGAGGTAATTCTGGTCACTTCAGGAGCGATTGCTACAGCCATTCCGCTGTTGAACCTCGAGTCTCGTCCAGACGACCTTGCCACATCGCAGGCGCTTGCTTCTGTCGGACAGGGGCGTTTGATTGCGCGGTATCAAGATAGCCTCGAACGCTACGACATAATTGCCGGTCAGGTTTTGTTGACCGCACAAGACCTCGAGGGATCCGAAACTAGCGCCAATGCTAAGAGCGCTATGCAGCGTTTGCTCGAGCTTCGGGTGATTCCTATCGTCAACGAAAACGACACGGTTGCCACCGCCGAAATTAGATTCGGCGATAACGACCGTTTGGCCGCGCTGGTAGCTGTTTTGGTTGAGGCCGACGCGCTAATTTTGCTAAGCGATGTCGATGCGCTCTATGACATGCCACCGAGTCAAACCGGTGCCAAGCGCATCGAAACCGTTGGATTTGGTCAAGACCTGTCGAGCTTCGACATCGGCGGCTCGTCAAGCGATGTTGGCACAGGTGGTGCCGTAACTAAGGTTGCCGCCGCCGAGATCGCAACCAAAGCCGGAATTGCCGTTTTGCTTACTTCTGCAGACAATGTGTCTCTTGCCCTCGGTGGCGAGGCAATCGGAACCTGGTTCGAGGCGAAAGGCTAGAGATGATCACCGCACACGACAAGATGACTCTGGTCAAGCGCGCCTCAAGTTCGCTCGCAAACGCAACTTCAGCTCAGCGCACCCAAGCCCTCTTAAACGTTTCTAAACTCCTGCTTGAGCGCACAGACGAAATAATCGCCGCGAACAAAATTGACCTCGACCGAGGCGTGACTGCAGAAATGACTAAGAGCACGCAGGATCGCATTCGACTAGATGCCGCACGAATTAGCGCAATCGCCGATTCGGTGGTTAAGGTAACCACGCTTCCAGATGTTATCGGAGACGTTATCCGTGGAATGACTTTGCCAAACGGTTTGCAGATTAGCCAGGTTCGGGTGCCACTCGGTGTGATCGGTGTCATCTACGAAGCGCGACCCAACGTGACCATCGATATCGCTGTGTTGGCGATTAAGAGCGGAAACAGCGTTGTGCTTCGCGGCGGCAGAGATGCTCAGAGCAGCAACGAGGTTCTGGTTCGTCTGCTGCAAGATGCTCTCGCACTTGCCGGTCTAAGCGCCGACTCTGTTCACACCTTGGATGAGTTTGGGCGCGAAGGCGCTCAAGAGATGATGACGGCCGTCGGTTTGATCGATGTGCTGATTCCTCGAGGCGGCCCTGGTCTTATTAAGTCTGTGGTTGAGGAATCAACTGTCCCTGTTATTCAAACCGGCGATGGCGTGGTTCACATCTTTGTTGACGAGACCGCTCGACTCGACTGGTCAGTAGAAATATTGCACAATGCAAAGGTTCAACGACCGAGTGTCTGCAACGCCGTCGAGACTCTGCTAATTCACGAGAAGGCTGTCGATCGCATATTGCCGGCAATACTGCAGAACCTCAGTGAAGCAAACGTGGTCATCCATGGCGATGCGAAGACTCAAGAACTCTTCGAGGCAGCGGTTGCGGCAACCGAAGAAGACTGGCACAAGGAATATCACGATCTTGACTTGGCCGTTCGAGTTGTGGCTAACCTCGACGAAGCGCTCGCACATATTGCCAAATATTCGACAAAGCACACCGAATCGATAATCACCGAAAGAATCGAGAATGCCGAGCGTTTCTTGGCAGAAGTCGATGCCTCGACCGTGATGGTTAATGCTTCGACCAGGTTCACTGACGGCGGCGAGTTCGGCTTTGGTGCCGAGGTGGGAATCTCGACCCAGAAGCTCCACGCCCGCGGACCCATGGGCATCTTGGAGCTGACCAGCACCAAATGGCTGGTGCGCGGGGCCGGTCAAACCCGTGCCTAGGGTAGTCTTAACCACGG
>CAIKYE010000057.1 GCA_903831585.1 uncultured Micrococcales bacterium
AGGCGCTTAGCAATTGGTGAAGATTTCCTAAACGAATCCTTAGAAAAAACTGGGTCTGTCGGCGAGTAGATTGGGCTCATGAGCACATCGAAGTCGCTCGCCGATTATGGCGACCCAACCATTCGCGAAACAGCCGAAAAGCTAGATGCCCAAGACGGGTTAGCGAAGTACAAGTCGCAGTTCATAATCACCGACCCGAACATGTGCTACCTAGATGGCAATTCGCTAGGGCGCTTGCCGCGGGCAACCGTTGCAGCCGTCACCGAGTTCATGGTTCGCGAGTGGGGTCACGAGCTGGTCGATGGTTGGTCGCACTGGATCGACGAAGCTCAACCAACCGGTGACCTTCTCGGTCGCGCAACCCTCGGTGCCGCTGCCGGCCAGGTGCTCGTTTGCGACACAACCTCGGTGAACTTCTACCAACTTTGTGTTGCGGCAATCAAGGCACGTCCGGGTCGCAAGACAGTGATTATCGACGCTGCTAACTTTCCGACCGACCGCTACATTCTCGCCGGCATAGCCGAGCAGTTTGGCTTGAACCTAATAACGCTTAACAACGACGGCATGGGTGGCCCCGGCTCTGTCGACGTTGATGCCGACTGCGAAATGATCACTCCCGAGCTTCTCCAACCATTCATGAACGACGACGTTGCCCTGGTCACGCTTCAGGTTATTCACTACCGCTCTGGCTCGCGCCCGCAGGTGAAAGCAATCACCGACTTGGTTCGCAGCCACGGTGGTCTCGTGGTTTGGGATGCCTCACACGCGGCCGGCGCAATCGACATTCAATTCGACGACTGGGGCGTCGACCTCGCGGTTGGTTGCACCTATAAATACGGCAACTCTGGCCCAGGTTCACCAGCCTGGCTCTATGTTTCGAAGCGCCTTCAGAGCGAGCTGCGAGTGCCGATTCAGGGCTGGTTCGCCCAAGACGACCAGTTCTCGATGGGTCCGTTCTTCGAACCAAACCAGCAGATTCGCGGCTTTCAGATTGCCAGCCCGAGCATCATGGGCCTTCGCTGCGTGAAGACTTCTTACTCGATGATCGAAGAGGCAGGCATCGCAAACATCGCCGCCAAGGCCGCCATCGGCACCGACATGATGATTGCGCTGTTCGACGCGTGGCTCGCCCCGCTAGGTTTCACCCTGCTGACCAAGCGCGATGCAAACCAACGCGGCGGTCACATCACCATCGGTCACCCAGAGGCAAAACGCATCGCCGCTGCTTTGCGCAAGTATGCAAACGTGGTGCCCGACTATCGCACGCCAGACTCGATTCGCCTTGCCATCGCTCCTCTGCCAACCTCTTTCACCGAGGTCTGGGATGGCATGGCGCGAATCCGAGATTCGGTGACACGACGTGACTACTTGAAGATTGACGACAACGGAAGCCGCGTGACCTAATGCCAGACCAGCAAAACGAAAAAGCGATTACTTATATCAGCTATCTGAAGGTCGATGAGCTGCTCGAGTTGCAGCAACCCGAGAGCGACGGCGAACA
>CAIKYE010000058.1 GCA_903831585.1 uncultured Micrococcales bacterium
CAATCATCTGGAGATCAAATGGCTACTCGCGTAGGAATCAATGGTTTTGGCCGAATTGGCCGCAATTACCTTCGAGCAGAGCTCGCCAAAGGCACAGAGCTTGAGATCGTTGCCGTAAACGACCTGAGCGACCCGGCCTCACTGGCCCACCTTTTGAAATACGACTCGGTCACCGGGCGACTACCGCAAGAGATCACCGTCGATGGTCAGAACATTATCGTCGGCGGAAACGTAATCAAGGTTCTTGCCGAGCGCGATCCTGCCAACCTTCCATGGGGTGAGCTTGGGGTTGACATCGTTATCGAATCGACTGGTCGCTTCACCGACGCAGCAGCCGCTCAGGCACACATCACCGCCGGGGCCAAGAAGGTAATCATCTCTGCACCAGCTTCGGGCGATGCCGCAACCTTCGTAATGGGCGTAAACGACCACGAGTACGACAGTTCAAAGCATCACGTCATCTCAAACGCATCATGCACAACAAACTGTCTTGCACCTTTTGCCAAGGTATTCAACGACAAGTTTGGAATTGAGAACGGTCTAATGACCACGATTCACGCTTACACGGCCGACCAGAACCTGCAGGATGGCCCTCACAGCGACCTGCGCCGTGCACGTGCAGCAGCAATCAACATCGTTCCTTCATCAACCGGAGCCGCAAAGGCAATTGGTCTGGTCTTGCCAGAGCTCAAGGGCAAACTTGACGGATACGCGCTACGCGTGCCGGTTCCAACCGGATCTATGACCGACCTGACTTTGGTTTCGAAGGTTGACGTGACGGTTGAAGAAATTAAGGCGGCTTACAAAGCGGCAGCCGCGTCTGGGCCGCTCAAGGGAATCTTGGCTTACACAGAAGACGAAATCGTTTCTAGCGACATAGTCACCGACCCGCACTCGTCTATTGTTGATGCCGGTCTAATCAAGGTAATCGGAAGAACCGTGAAAATCAGTTCTTGGTACGACAACGAGTGGGGTTACTCGAACCGCTTGGTTGAACTCACTCAGCTTGTAGCCAGCAAACTCTAATGCGACATCTTGGTGACCTGCCGTCACTAGATGGCAAGCGCGTAGTAACACGTTGCGATTTGAATGTTCCTCTAGACAACGGTCGCATCACCGACGACGGTCGCATTGTGGCCTCGGTTCCTACCATCAGTCGACTTGTCGAACAGGGCGCAATGGTGGTCGTCATCTCGCACCTCGGTCGTCCAGATGGCAAAACAGACGAAAAGTATTCACTTGCTCCGGTCGCAGCACGCTTAGGCGAGCTACTTAAACAGGACGTCTTCTTCGCAAGCGACACTGTTGGCAGCGAGGCCCACGGCGCTGTGAAGGCCATGGCCCCTGGTGCCGTGGTTGTACTCGAAAACCTTCGATTCAACGCGGCTGAGACGAGCAAAGACGCTTCGGAGCGCGAAGCGTTCGCCGCAAAGCTTGCCGAGTACGGTGACTTCTTTGTGAGCGACGGCTTTGGTGTTGTGCATCGCAAACAGGCAAGCGTCTATGAGTTAGCCAAATTGCTGCCTAACGCTGCAGGACTGCTGATTGAAAAAGAGCTTGAAGTGCTAACCCGATTGACCACCGGGGCAGAGCGGCCATATGTGGTGGTTCTGGGTGGCTCAAAGGTTAGCGACAAGCTGGCAGTTATTGATCACCTGCTGCCAACGGTCGACAAACTTCTTATCGGTGGTGGAATGCTATTCACCTTTTTGGCTGCCAAGGGCTTCAAAGTTGGCGCTAGTTTGCTAGAGCAAGACCAGATCGAAGTGTGTCGAGAGTATCTATCTCGAGCCGAAGCTCTCGGAGTTGAGGTTGTTCTGCCGAGCGACATCGTGGTTGCCAGCAAGTTTGGAGCTGACGCCGAGACTGTCGTGACCAAGGCAAACGAAATTGAAGACACAGATTTCGGTGCATCAGGGTTAGGTCTAGACATCGGACCAGAGTCTGCCGAGAATTTTGCGAAAGAAATTCGCGATGCCAAGACGGTCTTCTGGAACGGCCCAATGGGCGTTTTCGAAATTGCGAAGTTCGCAAACGGCACTCGAGTCATTGCCGAAGCGTTGACCAAAGTTTCTGGCTTATCGGTGGTTGGCGGAGGAGACTCTGCGGCCGCGGTGCGCATCCTAGGATTCGAAGATTCTCAATTCGGTCACATCTCGACCGGTGGTGGAGCAAGCCTAGAGTTTTTAGAGGGCAAGAGCTTGCCCGGCATTGACGTACTGGCATAAGTAGAGAGAGAAATTCATGTCTAATCGAATTCCGCTAATCGCAGGAAACTGGAAGATGAACCTTGATCA
>CAIKYE010000059.1 GCA_903831585.1 uncultured Micrococcales bacterium
GATTGCCGCATAGACGATTCTCACCACCAGTGGCGTGGTTATCAGCGCCTGAACCAGCGGCACAACCAACCAGCTCTGCCTCAGCGGCAAAGGCTCTCCGCCAAAACTGAGCAGGTAGCCAAAGCCAAGAACGACACTCGAGACTCCTAGCGGAAGCATAAACAGCAGTTCGGGCCACCGGCTAGTGGTGCGCGCGAGCAGCCAGGCGGTTAGTGTTCCCAGTGCGAGAGCAATAGTGGCAGCAACAATTGCGTTTCTTGCAGAGTTGCCTGCTGCTTCGAAGACGGTGATGTCGAGCAGGTTTCTTGCCCCGAAACCGGCAAGGTATTCGAAGGCGGCGAAGCTGAATTCGCCAGCGCGGCTGAACGCCTTCGTGAATAGCGCGCCAAGAGGAACAACGAATAACAAGAAAATCGTGGTTAGCGCGAAAAACAGAATCGGCAGGTCGCGCTTGCGAATCTTTGTTGAGACCGAAATTTCTGGGCTCAGTTCAACTGCAAACGAAGAGTCACCAAACTTTCGGGTTAGAGCGAAGGCGCAAATCGTGATCAGGGTTTGAACCAACGCAAGCACGGCAGCGGTCTGCAAATCTAGTCTTTGCGTGAGGGCTATGTAGATAGCTGTTTCGATCGACTGCACCTGACCACCGCCAAGGGTGAGCACAATTGCAAAACTGGTTGAGCAAAACAGAAATACGAGAGCGGCCGAAGAAATTAGCGCCGGCCGCAACTGCGAAAAAGTAACCAAGACAAACTTCTTGAGCCCCGACGCACCATCGACCTCGGCTGCCTCATCTGTTTCGCGATCGAGTGTTGCCCAAGCTGTGCCGACCACGCGCACAACCAGCGAGAGATTCAAGAACAGGTGCGCGATGAGAATTACAAGAATTGTCGAGTCGCCGAGAACAGCTCGAAAGTCAGTTAGCGCAATTGCCACAACGATGCTGGGCAGAACAAATGGAACTACAAGAATTGAGCGCAGCAGCACCGAGCCAAAGAATTTTCTTCGGTAGAGCACGAACGCGATTGGCAAGCCGAAGCCAACGCACAAAACTGTCGAGACAAAGGCTTGCCAAATCGTGAACCAGATCGCGGCCAAAACATTCTGATTCGATAGCACCTCGAACCAACTCTGATCGAAACCGGCAACCAGAATGCTCGCCAGCGGCCAAAGGAACAGCACGGCTACAAAAGCAACCGGTGCCGCCCAGAGCGCTAGCCCGCGAAGATGTCTGACCATGCCTTCAGCCAAAGCTCTCGGTTCGCGTTCAGGTCAAGCTCGCCGCCAACTGGGCGGGCAGTGACCGGGGCAAATTGCTGCCAGGCCTCGGGCAGCTCGATTCCTGGCACTATGGGGTAGACATACATCGACTCGGCCAGTGATGACTGGAATGGCTTTGAGAGCAAGAACTGAACAAACTTTTCGGCCCCGGCCTTGTTCTTGGCCTTGGTCAAGACACCGGCAAACTCTGTCTGGCGATAGCAGCTATCGAGCAGCGCTTCGGTTTGGCTAAAGCCGTCTTCGCGAATCTCGCTCGCGGGTGAAGACGAGTAGCTCAGCACGATCGGAAACTCACCCTTGCCGCTCGAGCCACTGAAGTCTGCAAAGTAGGAGTCTTCCCAGCCGGCGGTGACTTTGACGTTGTTGTCTTTGAGTTGCTGCCAATAGGTTTTGTAACCGGGGTCACCAAATACTGCAACCGTGGCAGCCAAGAATGCCAACCCCGTCGACGATGTGTTCGGGTTCTGCAATACCGTCAAACCATCGAACTGCGGCTGCACTAGTTCACGGATGTCTTTTGGCGCAGCTTGTTCTCTTTTTGCAAACCACAGACGGTCGTAGTTCATGCAGACGTCGCCGTAGTTAACCGCGGTGAGATTTCCGTCGATGACACCGTTGGCATTTGCGACGTCGGCAAAGATATTGTCAATTCCATAAACGGCATCGGCGATCGGTTGGTCTTTGGTTAGCACCAATTTGTTTGTCATTGCACCGGCATCACCGGCGCGAATGATTTTCACGGCTAAGCCGGTCTGAGTCTTGAACTCTGCGAGCAGCGCATCCGAGATTATAACGCTGTCGTGAACCACAACGGTTATCTCATTCGACTCGCTACTTGCGTTTGAACAACCCGCCAGAGTCGAAGTGGCAAAAATTGAAATTACAAGAATTACAAGATTTCTAAATAGCTTTTGCACTGACGTGCCCTTTCTGTTGAATGGGCACGGGTTAGAGGTCTTCCTGCGTTGGCATTACCCA
>CAIKYE010000060.1 GCA_903831585.1 uncultured Micrococcales bacterium
GTTATCACAGATCGCTACCTCGATTCATCGGTGGCATATCAGGGCAGCGGTCGCGACCTCGGATTCGACCAGGTGCGAGACCTTTCACTTTTTGCAGTCGATGGATTGCTGCCAGACCTAACCGTGTTGCTAGATCTTGATGCCGAGAAAGCAGCGGCGAGAAGGAGCAACACCGGCGCTGAACCAGATCGTCTCGAGCGAGCAAAGACCGAGTTCTTCGAAACGGTGCGAAAGTCTTATTTAGATATGGCTGCCGCAGAACCGTCACGTTGGTTGGTTTTAGATGCCGAGCAGAGCGTCGAAACCATGCAGGCAAAGATTCGTGAGCGCGTTCAGGGATTGCTCGGGTAATGCCAACCCCGATTTGGCGTGAACTATTTGGGCAGGCAGATGCCATCGCTCAACTCGAACAAGCTGTAAAAACCCGCGACCAGGGCGTGCAGCACGCTTGGTTGATGACCGGCCCACCCGGCTCGGGTCGCTCGAATATGGCAGTTGCGTTTGCGGCAGCCCTGCTTTGCGCCGAAGGCGGCTGCGGTACCTGCCGCTCTTGCACCCTGGCCATGTCTGGCAACCATCCAGACATCGACGTTTTGACCACCGAGAAGGTCGGCATCTCTATCGAAGAGGTTCGCAACCTTGTCCTCAGCGCTCAAATGGGTGGTTCGATGGGTCGCTATCGAATCATGATTATTGAAGATGCCGATCGCATGGCCGAACGTTCGTCAAACGTTTTGCTGAAAGCTCTCGAAGAACCACCGACTGGCACCGTCTGGATACTCTGCGCACCGAGCGAAGCAGACATGTTGCCGACAATTCGCTCTCGCGTGCGCCGAATAACTCTGAAGACTCCTGCTGTTGAAGAAGTAGCTCAATTGCTTGTTGAGCGCGACTCGATAGATAGAGCGCTTGCCTTGACCGTTGCCGCAGAAGCTCAAAGTCACATTGGCATGGCGCGCAGGTTGGCGACCAGCGTCGATGCGCGTGGTCGACGCAAAGACACTCTCGTTGCGGCCCTCGACATAGATTCTGTGACCAATGCCATGTTCACGGCTGATCGCTGGATTGATCTTGCGAGAAGAGATGCAGAAGCGCTCACCACAGAGCGAGATTCTGAAGAGCGCGAAGAACTCTTGAGAGTGCTTGGTGTTGAGGACACTTCAAAACTGCCACCCTATGCGCGAGCCGATGTGAAGACCCTTGAAGAATCTCAGAAGCGCAGAGCAACAAGATCACTTCGCGATGGTCTAGATCGAATATTGGTTGACCTGCTTTCGCTCTATCGCGATGTCTTGATGCTTCAGCTTGTGGCAGAGGTGCCACTCGTGAATGAAGGGCTAAAGACACAGATCTCTTCGGTTGCCAATCGCTCGAGCGCGCAGCAGAGTCTCGAGAAGCTTCGTCAAATCGAGTTGGCTCGAACCCGCATAGCGGCGAACGTTAAAGATCAGATGGTTCTTGAGGCCCTTGCTGTGAACCTGAGAACCAAGCCATGAACCTAAACTTGTTGAATCGAAAGGCAGTCGTGAGAGCAAACAAGGCAATCGCCACAGTCGCTAGTTTCGCCCTACTGCTAGCGGGGTGTGCAACCTTTGCGCCCACCGAATCGGCCGTCTCACAAGACATTCCAGCGGCTTTGAAAACCTTCTATACCCAGAGCGTCAACTGGAAGGACTGTGGCGAACAGCTCAAGTGCACCACAATCAAGGTGCCAATCGATTACAGCAAACCGGCTTCGGGCTCAATAAACCTTTCTCTCAACTACTTGGCTTCAACCGGCACCGCCGACCTCGGCTGGCTGCTCGAGAACCCGGGTGGACCGGGTGGCTCTGGCATCGACTTCGTTGCCGGTGCCTCAGAGCAGGTTGCCAGTGTTGCTGTGCGCAAGCGCTACAACGTGGTGGGCTTCGACCCGCGCGGGGTTCAGCGCAGTGCACCGATTAAGTGCCTAAGCCCAAAAGCCACCGATGAGTTTCTCTATGGCACGACACCAGGCGCGCCTGGCTCGGCGACCGAGATAGCTGCCCAGCGCAAGGCGATGAAGACCTACATAAACGCCTGCGTTAAGAACAGCGGAAAAATCTTCGGCTTCGTAGACACCGTCTCGGCTGCTCGTGACATGGACGTCATTCGTGCGGTCTTGGGTGAAGACAAACTCAACTTCATGGGCTTTTCTTATGGAACCTTTCTTGGAACAACTTATGCTTCTGTGTTTCCGCAGCGCGTCGGACGATTCGTTCTTGATGGCGCAATCGACCCGACAGTTAGTGACGAAGATCAGAGTTCAAATCAACTCAAGGCATTCGACCAGGCTCTAAAAAACTACTTGGATAACTGCCTCAAGATTGATAAGAAGTGTCCGTTCACCGGCAGTGTCGACGAGTCAATGAAGAGAATTACAAACTGGTACAAGCAGCTCGAAACCAAACCATTGTCAACTACGCTCGGCTCGCGCAAACTGACAATCGCTGGCGGCATCACGGGTTTGATCATGACGCTATACAGCGATGACTATTGGCAATACACCACTGCTGCTTTTACAAACGCATTTGCTGGCGATGGCACAACGTTCTTGCAGTTGGCCGACTTCTATAACGACAGGGAAGCCAACGGCACCTATGGCTCGAACCAACTGGAGGCCAATCTCGCGGTGTCTTGTCTCGATGGCAGATCCAACCCAAGTGCCGCAGCGATGAAAGCACAAAACACCAAGCTGCAAAAACTCAGCCCATTCTTTGGTCGCTATTGGCTCAACGGCGCTCTAGGTTGCGAGCAGTGGCCTTACAAAATTGCGGCGAAACCAAAGAGCTATGCGGCAAAAGGTTCTGCACCGATCATCGTCGTCGGCACCACGGGTGACCCAGCCACGCCATATTGGCAAGCTCAAAACCTGGCGAACAAGATTCTCGACAACGCGCAACTGGTTACTTTCAATGGCGAGGGCCACACGGCCTATGGTCGCTCGAACGAGTGCGTCGTCAAGAACATTGACGCCTATTTGATCGATGGCATTGTTCCGAGCTCAGATCCGAACTGTTGATCGCTGAATTTACTGGCCCGTCTGCACACCGGTGTTTCGGTAAACTTGCCCTGTCGCAAGCACTTTTGCGGCACGCCGCCTTAGCTCAGTTGGTAGAGCAGCTCCCTCGTAAAGAGCAGGTCTGGGGTTCAATTCCCCAAGGTGGCTCTTGATGCGGCTGAACCCTTCAGGAGTAGTATGGCTCTTGGCTCTGGAAGGGGTTCAAAAATGCTAAACCGCAAAGGTTTAAGCCCCGCTCAACTGGTGGCTGTGGCATTCACCCTAATGATTTTGTTGGGCACAGCATTGCTGATGCTTCCGGCAGCCAGCGCATCCGGCAAATCAACGAGTTTCATAGACGCACTCTTCACCTCAACTTCTGCTGTTACCGTCACGGGCCTTGGCACTCTCGACACCGAAACCCATTGGTCATTCTGGGGTCACCTGATTCTTGGACTGCTAATTCAAATCGGCGGTTTTGGAATCGTCGGATTCGCCAGTCTTGTTGGCTACTTGCTCGAGGGCCGCATCTCGCTCAAGAACAAGATGACAACTTCATCTGAGGCATCAATCGCTGTTGCTCCAGACGTAAAGTCGCTGCTCAAGAACATTGCAAAGATGATGCTTGGCTTTCAAGCAGTTCTTTTTGTGTTTCTCTTCGTTCGATTTCTGACCAAATACAACTACGACTGGCAAGACGCTCTGGGTCACGGCCTATTTCACGCAATTGCCAGTTTCAACAACGCGGGCTTTGCGCTTTACTCAGACAGCCTGATGGGATTTGCTCGCGATGGCTGGATTATCGCGCCAATTTTCGTAACTGTCTTCATCGCCAGCCTTGGCTTTCCGGTGTTGGTTGAAATTCGCGACAGGCTCAAGCTGAAGTTGCTAAAGCTGTTCAAAAGAAAACCGGACTACTGGATGGCCGCCCAGTGGTCTCTCAACTCCAGGATTGTTCTCTGGTCGAGCTTTGTACTTCTCATTGCCGGTACTTTTGGTGTTGCCATAATGGAATGGAACAACCCTCAGACACTGGGCAAACTTGATCCGATAAGTAAATCTCTCGACAGCATTTTTGCTTCTGTTATGCCGCGTACCGCCGGGTTCAATGCCATGGACATAAGCGCACTAAACCCAGCAACCTGGCTTGGGATAGAAATTTTGATGTTCATCGGTGGCGCCAGTGCTTCTACCGCGGGTGGAATCAAGCTCGGCACCGCTGTCGTGCTCTTTTACGTTATCTACACAGAGATTCGCGGCGAGACAGCAGTAAACATTGGTAACCGTCGTTTGCCTAGATCAATGCAACGCCAAGCGCTAACCATCGTGACCCTTACAACCTTTGTGATTCTTGGTGCAGTGGCCCTGCTCAGATTGACCACCGACTTCTCTCTAGACCAGATTCTTTTCGAGGTGGTTTCTGCCACGGGCACCGTCGGGCTCTCAACTGGCATCACGGCTGATCTGCCCGATCACGCCAAGTTCTTGCTTTCGCTGCTGATGCTATTTGGCCGCCTTGGGCCGATTGTTGTGGCCACATCGCTGGCCTTGCGAAAAACCAGACGTCATTTTGAATATCCGAAGGAAAGACCCCTAATTGGTTAAGTCGCTAAAGTTGTTAGCGAAGAGAAGGTGCATGTAATTGCCAAAGTCAAACGCTCCAAGCCGCCGTCGCAGTTTTCACGCAGCAAACGTTGCCGTAATTGGTCTCGGCCGGTTTGGTACATCGCTGGCACTTGAACTTGTCAACGGTGGCCATCAAGTTCTGGGCATTGATAGCGACGAGAAAGTCGTTCAAAGTCTGGCAGGTCAATTGACCCACGTGGTTGCAGCAGACACCACCGACGAAGAGACTCTGAAAGAACTTGGCCTTGCCGATCTCGATTGCGCAGTTGTTGCGATTGGAGCCGACCTTGAGGCAAGCATTTTGACAACCTCGCTCTTGCTGCAGCTTGGAGTGAAGCAACTCTGGGCTAAGGCGAACTCCGCCGCGCACGGCAAGATTTTGAATCAGCTCGGCGCGCACCACGTAATTTTTCCAGAGTATGAAATGGGCCGTCGTGTCGCCCACATGGTCACCGGCGAATCGCTCGACTACGTGCAGATCGACGAAGACTTCGTGATGGTCAAAGTTATTTGCCCGCAATCATTTGACGGCCAAACTCTGGCCGAACTCAAGATTCGTAGTAACTACGAAGTCACTGTTGTTGCGGTGAATCATGGCAATGGCCTCTACGAACCAGCTTTTCCCGAGACCGAACTCAAGGTAGGAGATCTGCTTGTTGTCGCCGGCCGCAAGCAGCCACTCGACGAGTTTGTGCAGCTGCAGTAATTAGATTTGCTTTCCAACCTGGGCCCTGTAGCCCTGAACGGTTGAGCGCATGCCGATTCCACACACGCCAACCATCTGCCCTTCACGGTAGTAACCAAATACACAATCGTCTTCGATTTCTCCGTGAATGAGTTTGACTTCGTCGGCCAGGCCAAGTAATCCGAATGCCAGAATGTGCATCTCAAACTGATCGCTCCAGAACGATGGAGTCGGCGCAAATTTTTCGTCTAGAACTGCTGACCAGTTCTCGGCTTCGTTCAGTTTGGCGGCGAGAACTTGGCCAACACGTTTGGCGGTGTCTGTGGGAATGTTCCAGTGCTCAACTCGGCGAGCAACGTCGTCAAACATCGGGTTCGCAAATCGAGCAACGTCGCCGATGGCAAACACGTCTTCGCATGCGGTGCCGTCGGTCTTCACAGCGCGCATTGCGTTATCGGTTAGAACGCCATCGCTCAGGTCGAGGCCGCTGCCCTCAAGCCATTCGGTATTTGTGTCTGAGCCGATTGCCTCGATAAAAACGTCACAGGCAAGTTCTTCGCCTGAGTCGAGCAATACACCCGTAACCACACTTTCGCCGATCAGGTCGGTGATGGCGGTCTTCATTTTGAAACGAACGCCTTCGCCTTCGTGTCGACGCTGAATCTCGCGCGAAAGCTCGAGACCAAGTGGCCGAACGATCGGGTGCACGCCTGGGGCCACCACGGTTACTTCGCAGCCCAGTTTTCGAGCGGTGGCTGCAACTTCACAACCAATGAAACCAGCGCCGAGAATAATCACGCGAGCACCCGGCACTAGAGCCGCGCGAAGAGCAATGGCGTCGTCAAGAGTTCGCACGGCATGACGCCCGGCCAGCTCAGAGTTGCTCACCTGCAGGCGCTTGGGGCGAAGTCCGGTTGCGATGATCAATGCCGAGTAGGGGTGCACCTGGCCGTTCGAGTCGGTGACCGTGCGATGTTTGAGATCTGCGCTCACGGCTCTTGTGCCAAGCACCCAGTTCACGTCTGCCGTTGCGGGACGCTGTGGAAAGGCTACGGCCTCATGGCTCACCTCGTTCGCG
Source organism: uncultured Micrococcales bacterium (assembly GCA_903831585.1). GTDB lineage: Bacteria > Actinomycetota > Actinomycetes > Actinomycetales > Microbacteriaceae > Rhodoluna. Next base: position 6,409 of record CAIKYE010000060.1, read on the forward strand.
AGCACCTCTTTGCTTAGCGGTGGCCGGTTGTAGGGGGCGTGGGGTTCATCACCGATTGCGGTGATTGGGCCAAGGTAACCAAATCGTCGAAGGGCTTCTGCGGCGCGCAATCCACCCATGGATGCGCCAACTATGACGACCGGCTTGGTCACGAGCTACTTATCCGTGGCTTTTTTAGTCAACGATGAAGATTGCCTGCATCGGGCAGACATCGATTGCGGCTTCGACGTTTGCGCGTTCGCTCTCGTCTGCTTCTGCCGTGTATTCGAGCTTGTCGTCGTTGTTGAGTTTGAAGATGTTTGGTGCTTCAAAAACGCACTGGCCGTAGTGCTGGCACTTCGCCATGTCGACATTGATCTTGATGGTCATTTACTTCTCCTCAACGGTTGATGGGTAAAGGTCTTTTGAAGGTGTGCGAATTCCGCGAAACTCCCAGTCGCCACCCATTGCTGTCGAGATTACTTCTTCGCTCTCGGTTGGCTGAGCACCGACATCGGTGCGAATAGATGTCGGGCCCTCGACTATGTGGTTGGAAAGTTTGCCGAGGCCTTCGACCTCGACCTCGACGATGTCGCCTGGCTGAACCGGGCGAGAGAACGCTGGGGTACCGCTAAACAAAATGTCACCCGGAACCAGAGTGATTGTGCGAGCGATGTCGGCAACCAGGTAGTGCATGTCCCACTCCATGTTGTCGGTGTTGTCTTCTTGCTTGACGACACCGTTGACCAACGTGCGAATGGTCTTGTTCTTAAAATTCCAATCGGTGACTACTCCTGGACCAATCGGTGCGAGAGTGTCTGAGCCCTTCACGCGAAGCATCGAGCCGGCGTCGGTGTCACGAAAATCGTGCAGGCCGTAGTCGTTGCCAATTGTGTAGCCGGCGATGTATTCGCCAGCCTCGGCAGGTGAAATGTTGCGGCAGGTCTTGCCAATTACAATGACGATCTCACCCTCGTAATTGAGCCACTTGCAACCCATCGGGCGAACCACGGCAGCGTTGTGACTGTTCAGTGCAGTGAGCGGCTTCTGAAAGTAGGTCGGTGCGGCTGGCAGCTTGGTCATGAACTCTTTTGTGCGACTGTCGTAGTTCAGGTGCACCGCGATGATCTTGGTCGGCTCGACCGGTGGCAGGTGGACCGCGTCGGCGATGGCAACTCGACGACCGTCGCCGGCAACCAGGTGTTCGCCATCTCGGGTCACCTGGGTCGGATAGCCGTCAAGCAGAATGCGTCTAAATTCAGCCACGGCTGTTCACCACGTCTTTTGGCAGCGGGAATCCGCCTTCTGGCCTAGGGAAGTAGACGTGAACCTGGCCGGTGCCAATCGAGTTCTCATATTCGCTATACATGACGCCCTTGGCGGTGTTCTCTTCTTCGCCGGTTGCGCCTGCCATGGCTAGCCAGTGGTAGAAGTTTGCCTCTGGCTTGTACTTCTTGAAGTTAGGCATGTTGTCGAGGATTGCCTTGTGGTCGCCGGCCTTCATCCATTCGAGCACCTCGAGGTCGGCAGCATATGCCTCTGGGGTGAAGATGTGTTTCGGGTCGCTTGCCTCGTGCTTGCGAAGTTCGCGCAGTGGCCAGAATGTGTGTGACAAAGCACCAGATGCGAGTAGCAAAACCTTGCGGTCTGTGTCACGGATGGCTTCGCCGAGCGCACGACCCGCGCGCTTGAAGTCTTCGTAGTCGCCGGTCTGGCAA
>CAIKYE010000061.1 GCA_903831585.1 uncultured Micrococcales bacterium
GCTTACCGGAACCGACGAGCACGGCGAGAAGATTCTTCGCACCGCCGCCGCCAACAAGGTTGAGCCTCAGGCCTGGGTCGACAAGCTGGTTCACGACTCGTGGCTGCCTCTGCTCGAGACCATCGACATCGACAACCAAGACTTCATTCGCACCACCGAACCTCGTCACGAGAAGAACGTGCAGAAGTTCTTGCAGAATCTCTATGACAAGGGCTTCATCTATCGCGGTGAGTTCGTGGGCAACTACTGCGTAGGTTGCGAAGAATACAAAACCGATGGCGATCTAATCGACGGCGAAGGCGAATTTGCCGGCCAAGCGGTTTGCGCGATTCACTCGAAGCCGGTCGAGAAGCTGCACGAAACCAACTACTTCTTTAAGCTCAGCGAATTTCAGCAGCCGCTGCTCGACTTCTATGCCGCCAACCCGAAGTTCATTCAGCCGGAGTCTGCGCGCAACGAGGTAGTTTCGTTCGTTCGTCGTGGGCTCGAGGACCTTTCGATCTCGCGCTCGAAAGAAAAGTTCGACTGGGGCATCGACATCCCGTGGGATGAATCACACATCACCTACGTTTGGTTCGACGCGCTGCTGAACTACATCACCGCAATCGGTTATGGCGAAGACAATGCGGCTTTCGAAAAGCGCTGGCCGGCATCTGTTCAAATCGTTGGCAAAGACATTCTTCGTTTTCACGCGGTGATCTGGCCGGCGATGCTAATGGCTGCCGACCTACCAACACCGAAACAGGTTTTTGGTCACGGCTGGTTGCTTGTCGGTGGCGAGAAGATGTCGAAGTCGAAGCTCACTGGAATCGCCCCGCACCAGATCACCGACACCTTCGGCTCAGATGCATTCCGTTACTACTTCATGAAGGCAATCGCCTTCGGCAGCGATGGCTCGTTCTCTTGGGAAGACCTCTCTGCTCGTTACCAGTCAGAACTCGCCAACGGTTTCGGCAATCTTGCCTCGCGCGCGATTGCCATGATTCACCGATACTTCGAGGGCATTCTGCCCGCACCCGGCACCTCGACCGAAGCCGAACTTGAGATTCAGAAGATTGCCGCCGATGCCGTTAGCGCGGCCGACGCCGCCATCGATGAGGTGGCCATCCACGAGGCAATTGCTCAGGTCTGGACCCTCGTCGACGCCCTCAACCTCTACATCACCGTGCAGGAGCCCTGGGTGCTTGCCAAGGATGAAGCCAATCGCGAGCGTCTTGGCACCGTCTTGTATACGACAGCAGAGGGCCTTCGCGCTCTTGCCGTACTGCTCGCGCCTGTCATTCCGAAGGCAACGGCCAAGCTCTGGTCTGCTCTCGCCGCGCAGTCGCTCGGTGACCTTGCCGACCGCCCGATTCGCGAAGCCGCCGACTGGGGTCAGTTGCCGGCCGGTGCAAAGATCGCCGAACTCGAACCGCTGTTTCCGCGCGTCGAACAAGACACCGAAACCAAGTAGCTCTCGTGGCCGAAGAGCAGTTCATGCGCAGCAAGAGCGCCGGCGAAGATTCTCAGAAGCGCAAGCTTGAGTATCCGCCACTGCCTGAACCGCTCGAGGTCGGCACCTACGACAACCACTGCCATCTCGAATTTGCTTTCGATGATGCAGAGCCACCGATGCCCTGGCAAGAAAATCTAGACAAGGCAACCTCGGTTGGAATGCTCGGTGTTGTTCAGGTCGGTGTGACTCTCGAGAGTTCGAAGTGGTCTGCCGAACTTGCCGCTCGCGAACCTCGTGTGCTCGCTGCGGTTGCGCTGCACCCGAACGAAGCGCCGCTCTATGCCAACGTGAAAGACCTGGATGCTGCCATCGCAGAAATCGCCGAACTTGCGAAGCAACCGCGCGTGCGTGCAATCGGTGAAACCGGTTTAGATTTCTATCGCACAGAAGGCGAAGAAAACGTCTTTCTGCAGCAGCATTCTTTTGAAGAGCACATTCGCATCGCAAGAGAAAACGACATCGCTGTGATGATTCACGATCGCGAAGCGCACGAGCAAGTCGTCGAAACTTTGAAGCGAGTTGGGGCACCAGAGAAAGTTGTCTTTCACTGCTACTCGGGAGATGCTGCACTAGCCGAGATTTGCAACGAAAACGGTTGGTACATGTCTTTTGCCGGCAACATCACTATAAAGCGCAACCAGGATTTTCGCGATGCGCTTAAGCTTGCTCGACCCGAGTTGGTTTTGGTCGAAACCGATGCGCCGTTCTTGGCTCCCGAGCCATATCGCGGGCGAACCAATTCGCCATATCTGGTGCCAATCACCGTTCGCTACATGGCCGAGCAACTTGGCATAACCGCAAACGAGATGGCGACC
>CAIKYE010000062.1 GCA_903831585.1 uncultured Micrococcales bacterium
AGGTCGTCTGCAGCTGCAACGCGAGCGAGTTCAACCTTGCGCGAGTCGAGAATCTCGGCCACCAAGCGAGTTGGCTCAACGTTGTTACCCTGGGCCTCAAACAGCATGTTCATCTGAAGCATTGTGAGCATGGTCTGCGCATCTGCTTCCGCTTCGCTAATCGCGTTGCGGTAGCCAAGAATGATGACCTCGTTGTACTTCTTCGCAGAAGCTGCGGCGATGAGTTCATCGATGTCGCCATTGACCGACGCGTAGCTCATCTTCACTGAGCCGAACTTAAGTGACGCAAGTTCTGCCGGGTCGACAAACTTGTTCTGCGCGACGATGTGAACCGACGAGCCCTTCGGCAGGTAAGCGGCAAGTTCGGCGATGACCGAACGACCCATAGAAGACCAGCCAATTACCAAAATGTGTTCGGCTTTGCGAACGATTGGCTTGCCCGCGGTGAACTTCTTCTTTGCGAGATCTTCGCGAACACCGGTGTAGATAATCTTGTCGTCGTCTTCTGCAATGGCAATAAGTTTTGTTGTTGCAGTTAGTTTGGTCTTCATGTCTGGGTTGATCTTGGTGACACCCTTGTCATCGACCATTCCAATAACCGATGCTTCGTTGAAAGCCAATAGGGCATCGCCATAGGTTTTGCCAGCGAGTGCCGGAACCGTGCTGAAGTAAATCTCGTCGCCATCGAAGTCGAGCAGGTCGAGCACCACTGCGGTTAGACCAGGCTGACGCGAAGCTTGTGCTGTTACGCGAGCGATGATGTCGTGCGAGCGAACTGAAATTACGCGACCGTTGGTTGCAGACTGCAGTGCCTCTGCAGTGTGCGGGTCGTCGACCTCAGCAATGATGCGAGTGTTTGGGTTCGCGTTGAGTGACTTCACCGACAACACGGTCGAAACAATAATTGCATCGCCGCTCTCGTCTTCGTCGAGAATGATGATCGACTTTGCGCCAGCCACGTTTGCGCGAGCAAGGTCTGCAGGGTTGCTAACGTCACCTGTTCTGGTGATTACCTTTAGCTTGCCGAGGTTCTCGGCGCGGGTAGCGATCTCGGCGTCCATCTTTTCGCGCGCAACGGCAGAGAAGATAACCACCTTTGGCTTGCGCTGGTTCTCACCGGCGATTGCGAGTTCCTTAAGAATTGGAAAGACGCGGTTTGACCATCCAAGAATCAGGGTGTGATTTGATTCGATAACCGCGCTCTTGCCGGCCTTTAGGCGGGCAACTGCGCGAGTGATGGCTGCCGAGATGAAACCGATTACGGCACCGCTGATTGCAACGCCAATGCCCCAGTAGACGAAGTTGATGATCTGAGTGCCCCAGGCGTCGGTGCTACCGGTGCCGAGAATCTTTGTGAATGCCGCCCAGTACTGAATGAAGTAGCTGTCTGCCGGCAGTGGGTCGCTGAGAACCTTGATGCCAGCAATGACTGCGGTGAGTGTGGTCATCACGAATGCAAGAACGATGATTGCGACAAACACGTATCCGACGAATGCGCCGGCCTTAGAGAGTGAGTTGTCGAAGTTATATCGAAGTCGCTTGCGCAGACTTACTTTGACATTTATCGGTGCGTCGGGTTCGCCTTGAGCGCCCTGGCCGTAGGTGCGAGTTTCTTTATTTTCAGACATGCGAAAAGTTTAGCCAAATGGCCGGTCTTTTTCTTTTGGCTAAAACTTCGGCGAAGGTTACTTAGCGCGCCAAAGCATGAGCGAGGTGGCTCGGCTCGGTCGCTTACCGCGACTCAAACTAACCACGCCCTGGTCGCCGGCGGCAAAGACTCGCGCACCCGGTCGGTTCATAAGTTCATTTGCCAAGGCTTGTTCGAGATCACGAACACGTTTGGCCAGTTCGAGGTTGGTGTTTTCGAGTTCGAGAATTCTTCGAATGCCCTCGAGGGTTATGCCCTCGGCACTCAGCCGTGCGATTTCGCGAAGCTGAGCGATGTTCCGCATTGTGTAGCGACGTGATTTTCCGCCGGTTCGCCCTGGCACAACCAGGCCCATTCGGTCATACTGCCTTAGGGTTTGCGGGTGCATGAATGCAAGCTCGGCAGCTACCGTGATTGCAAACATTGGTGTGTTTTCGTCTAGCTGCTCCACTTTTACTCCTTAGAGAAGTCCTGCTCGAAGCAGAATGTCTGCGCGCGGATCTTCTTCGGGTAATTCAGATTCAAATTGTTCCAAAGCCTTCTTGGCTTTGTCGCTAACGTGGCTTGGCACAGCGATTTCGACTGTGGCAAGCAGGTCGCCGGTGTGCTTAGGGGTCTCAACCCCGCGGCCCTTGACGCGCAAGACTCTGCCGTTTGGGGTGCCAGGAGCGACCTTGAGTTTGACGGGCTCGCCGCCAAGAGTTGGCACCAAGATCGTTGCTCCCAATACCGCCTCTGAGAAAGTCACCGGCACAATCACTCGGATGTTGTCGCCGTCGCGGGTGAATACCGGGTGCGGCTTGACGGTGCAGCTAATGATTAGGTCGCCGGCAGGGCCGCCGTTCGGGCTTGCTTGGCCTTTGCCACGCAGTTTGATCTTCTGACCATCGCTAACTCCGGCTGGGATATTGACCGAGACATCCTTGCCGGTGATGTTCACCTTTATAGAGGTGCCTCTGACGCCGTCAATAAAGTTCAGCGTGGTGGTCATGGATAGGTCGGCACCGGGTTGAGGGCCAAAGGAACCACCGAACGGGTTGCCGCCGCGGTTGCCGCCAAAGAGGTTCGAAAACACGTCTTCGAATCCTCCGCCGCCGGCACCGCCAGGAAATCCGCCAGGGAATCCGGCACCGGGTCCGGCACCGCCCGTAAAGCGAGCACCGCCGCCCATTGCTCGAACCGCGTCATATTCCTTGCGCTGCTCTGCATCAGACAAGACCGAGTAGGCCTCACTGATTTCTTTGAAGCGCGCTTCGGCCTTTGCGTCACCCGGATTCGAATCCGGATGAAATTGTCGGGCTAGCTTTCGGTAAACCTTCTTCAGTTCGGCATCAGTGACGCCTTTGGCAACGCCAAGGATTTTGTAGAAATCCTTATCGAACCAATCCTGATTAGCCATCTTGCCCTTTAACCTTCAGCTGGAATGAAAACCG
>CAIKYE010000063.1 GCA_903831585.1 uncultured Micrococcales bacterium
CGGCGGCGACCGCTATGACGACCGGCCTGTGAAGCAGTCGGTGTGGGTATATCGAATCGGTGGCGTGATCATGCTTCTTGTGACCTTCAAGTTGGCCGGCATCATTTAGTGGAATAATCCGACCGAGTTGGGGTTGGCTTTAGTGATGATATCTCAGCAAATTAGCTTCGGCCTAGACACCTTCGGCGACAGTTCGGTTGACGAGCAGGGCAACCCAAATAGCGATGCACAGACCATTCGTGATTTGGTTGACCAGGCCATTCTCGCCGACCAACTCGGCCTAGACCACTTCAACGTTGGCGAACACCACCGCGATGACTTTTCGGTTAGCGCACCAGACACCGTGCTTGCCGGCATCGCAACCGTCACCAAGAACATCAAGCTCGGCAGCGGTGTGACCGTGCTTTCAAGCGAAGACCCGATTCGCGTCTATCAGCGTTTTGCAACACTCGACGCGCTTTCAAACGGTCGTGCAGAAATCACAGCGGGTCGCGGTTCTTTCACCGAAAGTTTTCCGCTGTTCGGATACGAGCTCAGCGACTATCACGTGCTCTTCGAAGAGAAACTTGATCTACTTGTTCAGTTGTTAAAAGAGAAGCCAGTTACCTGGAGCGGCAAGACTCGCGCCGGCCTAAGCAATCAACAGGTCTACCCAAAAACAGAACACGGATTATCGATTCGCGTTGGTGTTGGCGGCAGCCCAGAGTCGGTTGTGCGCGCGGCAAATCACGGCATTCCGATGGCTCTCGCGATTATCGGTGGCGATCCTGCGCGGTTCGAGCCATTTGCGCGTCTCTATCGCACTCGACTTCAAGAGCTAGGCAAAGATCCGTTGCCGGTTTCAATTCACTCACCCGGCTACCTCGCACCAACCGACGACGAAGCCGCCGAAGAGTTCTGGCCTTACTACCAGGCATCGTTTGGGCGCATTGGTCGCGAACGCGGTTGGGGTGAGGCGAGTCACGGTCAATTCATGAGCGAGGTGCTGCACGGGTCGATGTATGTTGGCTCGCCAGAAACCGTTGCCAAGAAGATCGCCTATGCAATCGAGTCTGTTGGCGCACAGCGCTTCGATCTGAAGTATTCAAACGGACCGATGCCGCAAAGTCGAATGCTGCGCAACATCGAACTCTATGCAAACGAGGTCGTTCCGCGAGTAAAGGCACTGCTCGCCAAGTAGCGGAATAGCCTCGAGCTAGTCGGGGTTAGAATCCCTGTGCCCAACAACAAACTGCAGAGCTTTCTCGCGCGAAAGTTCGTGCATCTATTGTCTGGCTCAAACGATGGCAAGCCGCCTTGGCTGAAGCAGGTTGCCGAGGGCGAAGAAGCGGGTCTTTACCTGCCAAATCAAGCCCCGTGGATCGTGCACGCAGACTTCGCCACTTTGGTCGGCGGCATCCGTGCCCTGCTAATGCAGGCGCTGCATCCCGGTTCGCTCACCGGCGTTCGCCAGCACTCGCGCTACAAAGACGACCCGCTTGGCCGTCTTGCCGGAACAATTCGTTGGCTCACCGTCACCACCTTCGGCCCGATTCAGTCGAATCAAAAAGAGGCCGATCGCGTGAATCGCCTGCACACCCGTGTGAAGGGTGAGTACCAAACTTCAACCGGTGAGAGTCGTGCCTATCAGGCTGCCGACAAAAACCTGCTGCTTTGGGTGCACGTTGCATTCATGGATAGCTTCTTGCGCACCCACCAGAACTACTCGAAACGCCCGATTCCGGGTGGGGCAGACGAGTACGTTAGGCTCTGGGCTGCATCGGTAAAGCCTCTCGGTCTCGATGTTGCTCCGCAGAGTGAAGCCGAGTTGCTCGAAACTTTGCGCGGCTTCGAAAAAGATCTCGTGGTCACCGATGACACCCGCGATGTAATCAAGTGGATCAAGAATCCGCCGCTCCCGATTCTTTCGAAACCTTTCTATCGCTTGTTCTTCTTCGCTGCGCTTGCCTCGATGCCAACGAGCTATCAAGCGCTTATCGGCGAGCGTGCCCTGCCGCTCTGGTTCGTAAAGTCGCAGACCACAAACATCTTGCGCGCAATGCGAATTGCCATCGGCCACGAATCACCAATCGAAGAGGCAGCGGTTGCGCGCCTTCGCCGCATCGGTGCTTGGCAATAAAGTAAGAGCATGAAACGCGTTCTGCTAACTGGCTTCGAACCATTCGCCGGGGCCAGCCTCAACCCATCCGAGCAGATTGTTAATTCGCTCAAGTCTCGCCAGATTGAGGGCGTTGAACTTCACACCGCGGTTCTGCCCGTGGTTTTTACCGAGTCGAGTGAGTTGCTTCGTCACCTAATCAAGTTGCATAACCCAGACGTAGTGATTTGCCTCGGTCAGGCAGAGGGTCGCAGAGAGATCAGTTTCGAG
>CAIKYE010000064.1 GCA_903831585.1 uncultured Micrococcales bacterium
GGTGCTTGCAAGGCCGGCAAGATGTCTGAAGAAGATCTCGGCCGCATCGAGCGCGCGATTTGCCCGGGCGAAGGTGCGTGTGGCGGAATGTATACGGCAAACACGATGGCTTCGATTGCAGAAGCTCTCGGCATGAGCTTGCCAGGTTCGGCTTCGCCACCATCGGCAGATCGTCGTCGCGACAACTGGGCACACCGTTCGGGTGAAGCTGTTGTTAACTTGCTTCGTCTCGGCATTACCGCTCGCGACATTTTGACCAAGAAGGCTTTTGAAAACGCAATCGCAGTTTTGATGGCATTCGGTGGTTCGACCAACGCTGTGCTTCACCTTCTCGCAATCGCTCACGAAGCCGAGGTTGATTTAACTCTCGACGACTTCAACCGCATCGCAGACAAGGTTCCACACCTCGGCGACCTCAAGCCATTCGGTCGCTACGTCATGAACGACGTGGACCGCGTCGGTGGTGTACCAGTTTTGATGAAGGCTCTGCTCGACGCAGGTCTGATTCACGGCGACGCACTAACCGTGACCGGCAAGACCATGGCCGAGAACCTGGCTTCGATCAACCCACCAGACCCTGACGGCAAGATCATTCGTGCCATGGCCAACCCAATTCACAAGACCGGCGGAATCTCGATTCTGCGCGGTTCGATGGCTCCAGAGGGTGCCGTTGTGAAGACCGCAGGCTTCGACCTCGAGAGCTTCACCGGCCCAGCCCGCGTTTTCGAACGCGAGCGTGCGGCCATGGATGCCCTCACCGAAGGCAAGATCAGCGCCGGCGACGTCGTGGTCATTCGCTACGAAGGCCCAAAGGGTGGCCCGGGCATGCGAGAGATGCTGGCCATCACGGCCGCAATCAAGGGTGCGGGCCTCGGCAAGGATGTTCTACTATTGACAGACGGACGATTCTCAGGCGGCACAACCGGCCTTTGCATCGGACACATTGCTCCAGAGGCCACCGATGGTGGACCAATTGCTCTGGTGCGCGATGGAGACTTGATTCGAGTCGATATCGCAACTCGTTCGCTCGAACTACTCGTTGAGCCAGAAGAGTTGGTTGCCCGTAAGCAAGATTGGCAACCGCTTCCACCGCGTTACACACGCGGCGTACTCGCTAAGTATTCAAAGTTGGTTCACTCTGCCGCACAGGGTGCCTACACCGGATAGTTAGCCCAAAGCTAACGAGGATAAAAATGTCTAAAGAAATCTTGTCGGGTGCCGAGGCAATCATTCGCAGCCTCGAGCTTCTCGGCATCGACACCATATTTGGTTTGCCGGGTGGCGCGATCTTGCCAACCTATGACCCGCTAATGGATTCGAAGCAGATTCGTCACATTCTTGTTCGTCACGAACAGGGTGCTGGTCACGCTGCCGAAGGTTACGCGAGCGCAACCGGCAAGCTCGGAGTTTGCATCGCAACCTCTGGCCCAGGAGCTACCAACCTGGTCACCGCAATTGCGGATGCCCATATGGATAGCGTTCCGCTGCTTGCAATCACCGGTCAGGTCGGCAGCAAGCTAATCGGCACCGACGCTTTTCAAGAGGCAGACATCGTCGGAATCACAATGCCAATCACCAAGCACTCGTTCTTGGTTACTCGCGCTGAAGATATTCCTGAGACCATCGCAAGCGCATATTTGATCGCAACCACGGGTCGACCAGGCCCGGTTTTGGTTGACGTCACCAAAGACGCTCAGGTTGCAAAGGCTCCGTTTGTTTGGCCACCGAAGGTCGACCTTCCTGGTTACAAGCCGGTAACCAAGGCGCACGGCAAGCAGATTGCCGCGGCAGCCCAGATGATTGCCGAAGCTCAGAAGCCGGTGCTCTATGTTGGTGGCGGAATCATTCGCTCACGCGCATCAGAGGAACTGCTCAAGTTGGCAGAA
>CAIKYE010000065.1 GCA_903831585.1 uncultured Micrococcales bacterium
ATATTGGCGCGGCGCACTAAACCGCGCTCGAAAGTCGCCGTAACCGGTATCGGGTCGCTGAGTTCGCCGACAAACTGGCCATTTGGTTCGTTCCAGAAGCCAATGAGGTTCCAACCGCCATCAACCGCCTGGATGAGTCTCGCCGCATAGAGCCCGGGGGCATCAAAACAGGCCGCCTGAGAGACATCTAGGTCAGACAGGTCTGCGTTCGCAACCACGCTGTAAACCCCTCCCGCTTCGCGGGCTTTTCGTTCGTCGTTGATCCACCGGTGACTGCAGCAGAACAAGACAATCGGCACCCCGTCGACAATTTCAAACTGAAAAACTTCGGTCTCGCCGAAACCCGCTGCGACTTTCGATAGCGGCGGCTCGACTTTCCAATTCAATAAATCAGTTGAGGTGGCGTGACCCATGACACCGCTGTCTTTGTCTGGCCCGCCCTTGCCGCGCGCTGTGACCAACATGTGCCAGAGATCATCATGCGGTTGAAGTTTGAAAACCCACGGATCGCGAAATGCTTCGTCGTGCCAGGCGCGTTTGTCGAGTTTTGAGTAGTGCTTTTCGTCTGCAACGACGAGAGCTTCGCTCGAGACTTTTTGCCAGGTAAACAAATCATCAGAAGTTGCAGCACCTATCGATTGAATGTCGCCACCATCTTCGCGACTGGTTCCGGTGTAGAACATCCACCACTTGCCATCGACGTTCTTGATGACCGAACCGGTCCAGGTTGTGTAACTGTCAAAAGCCGGCGAGTCAGAAATTGCTAGCGCGTCTTCAACCACTTTCCAGTTGATCAAATCTTTAGAGGTGGCGTGGCCGACCGAAACGTTGCGGTGCCTGCGGTCTGGATTGCCAAGCGCACGAGAGGCCTGCAGATAGAAAGCGTGATGAGTGTCACCATCCCGAACGAACCAGGAATCCCAAACCCATTGACCAGCAAGCTTCAGCGACATGCAAACAGCATATACTTTGAGTGAACCCTGCGCCCCCATAGCTCAGGGGATAGAGCGCCGCTCTCCGGAGGCGGAAGCGCAGGTTCGATTCCTGCTGGGGGCACGTGAATATAAACGACTTACTGCACGCTCAAGAGTGGATCGAAACCATCGTCAGAGACTTTGGCCCCGTTTCGGTGTTTATCGTCTGCGCAATCTTGTTCGCCGAAACCGGATTGCTGTTCGGCTTCTTCTTGCCAGGCGACAGCATCCTGTTTCCGATGGGTTTGATGATGGCAACCGGTGTGCTGCCGTTTCCGCTTTGGCTAGCCTGCCTGATGTTTTCTGCATCGGCCTGGGCCGGAGACCAAACCGGCTACTGGATAGGAAGAAAAGTGGGTCCGGCAATTTTCAACCGGCCAAACTCGAAATTCTTTAACCACCGCAATGTCGAGCGAACCCATAAATTCTTCGACCGCTACGGCGCAAAGGCCATCATCTTTGCTCACTTCGTTCCAGTGATGCGAACCTTCATCCCGATTGCCGCGGGAGTCGGAGAAATGCCATATAGGCGCTATCTGAAGTTCAACTTCATCGGAGTGCTTTGCTGGGCAACTGGCGTAACACTCATCGGTGCGGCGCTCGGGCAGATTCCGTTCGTTCGCGAAAACGCTGTGTTTGTTACCGGCGCTTTCCTGATTATTTCTACGATTCCGCTTGTGACCGAGTTTCTAAAGGCTCGCCGTCAGCGACGCAATTAGCTGTTGAAGCGCCATCGCTCGATGACTCATTGAGTTCTTTACCTCGGGTGGCAGCTCGGCAGCGGTCACCTCGAAACCTTCTGGAATAAACACCGGGTCGTATCCGTGACCGAATTCGCCGCGCTCTTCGTGGGCAACTCGACCAGACCAAATCCCAGTGAAACTCTGTTCGCCCTCTGCGCTGACCATTGCAATAGTGCAAACAAAAGCCGCTGAGCGATTTTCATCACGGATGTCTTTGAGCTGTGCCAGAAGTAGGCGTCGATTGGCTGCGTTGTCTCGCCCACCAGCCCAGATTGCGGTAAAGATTCCGGGAGCACCACCAAGAATCTCAACCGCTATTCCGCTGTCATCTGCGATTGAAGCAATGCCGGTGTGTTCGTAAGCCGCTCGTGCCTTGA
>CAIKYE010000066.1 GCA_903831585.1 uncultured Micrococcales bacterium
CGCCAATCGAGACCAGACGCACATTGGCGCGAGTCTTGGCATACTCAACCACGCGCTGGTCGATGCCCTCGTAGCGCCCGCAGGCAAAAATGATTCGCTTCACATCGGCAAGCTCGTGCGCCATTGCCTGCTTGAAAACCTGGCCCGCCGGTGAAGTGAAAATGATGACGGTGTCTTCGTGAAAACCATCGGCACCCAAGATGCTGTCGAGTGCGTCGCCCCAAGGCTCTGGCTTCATGAGCATGCCGGCACCGCCGCCATACGGTGAGTCGTCTACGGTGCGGTGTTTGTCGTGAGTGAAGTCGCGCAAGTCGTGCGCGTGAAACTCGAGCAGTGACTTGTCGCGAGCTTTGCCGAGCAGCGATAAATCAAGCGCCTGAAAGAAGTCAGGGAATATAGAAATGGCATCGATGCGCATGGCTACGCCTCTTCGTTCGTGTCGAGGACTTCTTCAAATAGCCCAAGCGGTGGGGTGATTGTCAGGCTTCGGTTCTTCATATCGACAACCGGAACGATTGCCTTCACGAATGGAACCAGCACCTCGCCCGCAGCGGTTTCGATTGCAAGCAAGTCTTGAGATGGAAGGTGATCGACGCGAACAACCTTGCCGATTTCTTCGGCGTCGCGAATCACGCTTAGGCCAATCAGCTGGTGATCGAACCAGGCATCTTCTTCGTTTGTTACCTCGTCATTAGGAACATCAACCAGCAAAATTGCCTTCACTAGGCTGTCGGCGATTGTGCGGTCTTCGCACTCCTTGAGAAAGAGCACCGGCATGGTGTTGTACCAGCGAAGCTCTTGAACCGTAACGGTCTTGCCAAACCATGGCGAAGAATCTGGCACCTGAAGCTTGAGAGTTGCTCCCTCGACGAAGCGCAGTTTTGGGCTGTCGGTGTAGAGCTCGAGTTTGAATGCGCCTTTTAGACCGTGGGCTTTGACCAGACGGCCGACGCGAAGAGTTGTTGAACTAGAAATCTGTGTCCACCACGTCAACGCGAATCTTCTTGCCATCGGCAAGCGCGTTAACGATGGTGCGCAGTGCCTTGGCGGTGCGTCCGTTGCGCCCGATTACTCGACCCAGGTCATCTGGGTGCACGTGAACCTCAAGCAAGTCGCCTCGCGAGGTTGATCGTGCGGTTACGGTAGCGTCTTCAGGATTGTCGACGATTCCCTTAACCAAGTGTTCGAGCGCAGCGGCCAGCACAATTAAGCCTGTTCTGCTTCTGGGGCCTCGACTGCAGCTTCTGCTTCTGCCTCGGCTACTGCTTCTGCTGCTTCTACAACTTCTTCAGCCGCAACAACTACATCTGCTGCCTCTTCGGCTGCAATTTCAGCTGCGACCTCTGCTGCTGCTTCTGCCGCAGGAGCTTCTTCAGCCGATGCGTTTTCTGCAACTTCTGCTGCTGCCGATGCTGCGTTTGCAGCCTTCTCAGCTTCAGCAGCTTCTAGAGCAGCCTTAGCCTTCTTGTTCTCGAGAGCTTCTTTAGCCTGAAGCACTGGCTTCTTGGCTGCGTCAACAGCGAATGCCACCTTGGCTTCTTTGACCTGAACGACGTTCTTCGCGTTCTTGTCACCCTTTGAAGTTTGGTAGTCACCGGTCAACTTGAGAAGTGCGGTTACCTGCTCGGTTGGCTGTGCGCCAACGCCAAGCCAGTAGAGCGCACGCTCTGAGTTAATTTCAATTACCGAAGGGTTCTCGGTCGGCACATAGCGACCGATCTCTTCGATTACCCGACCGTCGCGGTGAGTTCTTGAGTCAGCTACGACGATGCGATAGTGCGGTGCACGTTTCTTTCCGTGACGCGCTAGGCGGATTTTTACAGCCACAATGCTCCTGTTTTTGTATTGGGGCGAACAATCAACCGTGAGCGTGGGGGCACACTCGGTATTCAAGCTCTAGGGGTCATCCTTGTCGCTTGGTTAGAGGGTCAAGCGCAGACAACCGCTCTATTCTGCCAGAAAAACCCCGATAGCGCCAACCAATTTGCCACGGCTGGCTTTTAGATGCCGAAGGCCGAGCCCGAACCGCTCGAGTTGGGCTTCTCTCCTGAGAGCTTTGCTGCCTCATCGGCTGCACGCTTGGCTGGATTGCCCGACTTTGAACCCTTCTTGCCCTTGTCTTTCTTCTTTGCCTTGCCAATAAAGCCTCCGCCAGTGGCCGGCATGCCCGGCATTCCTGGCATCTGTGGCATGCCGCCCTTCGCGACGGTCTTCATCATCTTGGCGGCCTGCTCGAAACGGTTGACCAGCGAGTTCACCTCGGTCACCGTGGTGCCGGCACCGTTGGCAATTCTCAGACGGCGTGAACCGTTGAGCACCTTCGGCTGGCGACGCTCGGTTGGAGTCATCGAACGGATGATGGCCTCGGTGCGATCGATTTCGCGTTCGTCGAAGTTTTCTAGTTGAGCTTTCATTTGGTTTGCACCGGGCATCATGGCGAGCATGCTCTTGAGAGAACCCATTTTGCGAAGCTGTTGCATCTGGTCTAAAAAGTCTTCGAGAGTGAACGTCTCGTTGGCCAACTTGTCGGCCATTTTTTGTGCTTCAACTTCGTCGAACGCTTTTTGGGTCTGCTCAATGAGAGTGAGCACGTCACCCATGTCAAGGATTCGACTCGCCATGCGATCTGGATAGAACGGCTCGAACGCGTCAAGCCCCTCTCCCGTCGACGAGAACATGATTGGCTTGCCGGTGACCGAAGCAACCGAGAGCGCGGCACCACCGCGTGCATCACCATCGAGCTTGGTTAGCACGACACCGGTGATGCCTACGCCATCCTCGAATGCCTTTGCAACGTTTACAGCGTCTTGACCAATCATCGCGTCAATAACAAACAAAACTTCGTCAGGCTCTGTCGCCTTGCGAATATCACTCGCCTGCTTCATCAACTCTTCGTCGATGCCGAGGCGGCCGGCGGTGTCAACAATTACAACGCTGTACTGCTTCTTTTCAGCGTGCTTGATTGCGTCTTTAGAAACCTTGACCGGGTCACCCTTGCCGTTGCCGGGCTCTGGTGCGAAAACGTCAACACCCGCGCGCTCACCGACAACCTGCAACTGGTTAACAGCATTTGGTCGCTGCAGGTCCGCGGCAACAAGCAGAGGCGTCTGGTTCTGATCTTTGAGCCACTTAGCCAACTTGCCAGCGAGGGTAGTCTTACCCGAACCCTGAAGACCGGCAAGCATGATCACGGTCGGTGGCTTCTTCGAGAACTCGAGCTTGCGCTGTTCCCCTCCGAGAATCTTGACCAGCTCTTCGTTGACAATCTGAACCACCTGCTGGGCGGGGTTTAGCGCCTTCGAAACCTCATCGCCCATTGCCCGCTCGCGAACAGCGCCGGTGAAGGCTTTGACCACCTCTAAGGCAACGTCAGCCTCAAGCAGGGCTCTGCGAATCTCGCGAAGCGTTGCATCGATGTCGGCAGCACTGAGCTTGCCCTTGGTGCGTAGGTTCTTGAACGTCTCGACTAAGCGCTCAGACAGATTGCCAAACATCAGCCAACCAACCCTTTCGCAAATTCACGAGCATCAAAGAACGCGAAATCAGCGATGCTTTCGCCAACCCCTACTAATTTAACCGCGATGCCCAACTCTCGCTGAATCGAATAGACGATTCCACCCTTAGCTGTGCCGTCTAGTTTGGTCAGCACAATGCCGGTCACATTGGCAACCTCAGCAAATGCCTTGGCCTGCACGAGGCCGTTTTGGCCGGTGGTGGCATCAATCACCAACAAGGTCTCGCTTATCTGCGCCTGCTTCTCAACAACGCGTCTGATCTTTTCGAGCTCTGCCATTAGGTCTTTTTTGTTTTGCAATCTTCCGGCGGTATCAATGATTGCAACATCGGCGTCGTTCTTCAGAGCCAGTTCGACTGTCTTAAAGGCAACACTCGCCGGGTCTTGCCCTTCGCTGTCAGGGCGAATCAACTGCGCATTTGCACGTTCGGCCCAGGTTGCAATCTGCTCGACGGCTGCCGCACGGAATGTGTCGGCTGCCCCAATAACAACTCGCCACTTGCCTTCGTTTAGCCAGTTGGCCAGCTTGCCGATTGTGGTGGTCTTTCCGACGCCGTTCACACCAACCACGAGAATCACATACGGAAGTTTTCCATCAAAAAGATTCAACTGCTTGTCAGCGCGCTCTAAAGCCTCGGCAATAACGTCAACGAGAATCGCCTTTAGGTCTGCGTCAGTCTTCGCGCCCTGCTTCTTTGCTCGCTGCTTAACCGATTCGACAATCTGCGCCGAAGCGTCGACTCCAAAGTCTGACTGAATCAGGGTGTCTTCTAGCTCATCGAGATTCTCAACATCAAATTTGATTCGAGTGAAGATCGACTTGATGCCTTTTACGAAACTGCGCTTCGGAAGCTCGACCTGCTCAAGTTCAACTTCTGGTTCGATAACCACAGCGACCGGTTCGTCAACAACTTCGGGCTCGGGCTCAACAAAAGGCTCA
>CAIKYE010000067.1 GCA_903831585.1 uncultured Micrococcales bacterium
CCATGGAATCAGGTCTGGGCGCTCCTGCAACAGCGCTAGCTGATCTGGGTTGTTGATCAGGTTGTTCATGGTGTGGCTGATGGTGTGACGAGTTGTCTCGTTTCCGGCAACCACCAGTAGCAAAAAGTTCGTGTGAAAGTCACGTTCGGTTAGCGGTATGCCATCTGACATTGGGCTGTTGACCAAAACCGAAACTAAATCGATGCCGTCTTTTCCGCGACGCTGTCGGGCTAGTTCGTCACCGTATTCAAAAACTTCTAGAGCGGCGGGAGACTTAAACGGAACCAGGCGATATTTTTCGCTCTCCGGATCGCTGATTAGGACATCCGCATGTTCTGGGTCGTCGAAACCAATCATTCGGTTTCCCCACTCGATTAGTTGTCCGGTGTCACCATCTGGAACATCGAGCAACTTGGCAAGCACCTGAATCGGAAAGTCGGCTGCGACTTCTTCAACGAAATCGAATTCGCCTTTTGCGAATGCGTTGTCGAGAGTCGTTGCGGTGAGTCCGCGCAAGAAGGTTTCATATTTGGCAACTGCCTGTGGCGTGAATTGTCCTTGCAAAAGTCTGCGCAGTGCTCGATGTCTTGTGCCGTCTGTTTCGAGAAGTGAGCGTCGGGCTTCCTCTTGCTCTGCGTCTACCTCTTCGAGGTTGGTGAAGCGTTCGCTTGTGAAAGTATCCGAATCACGAAGCACCTTGACGATGTCATGAAAGCGAGTGACCGAATAGAAACCGCTGTTTGGCTTTTCTTCTTCGTTCCAGTGAACCGGAGATTCTCTTCTCAGCTCTTCGAAAAGTGACCACGGTGCACCGTTTGAAAAGTGATCTAAATTTGCCAGACTTACGCTCTTCATTGAGCTCTCCTTAGAGATTGTTCGGATGCGAATAATCTCAGATTAGCGACCAAGTCATCCGTGTTTTGCCAAATATGCAAATAGTTATCATTCGGATGTAAACGACTTCGTGTTTGCAACTTAGTATTGCTACAGCACGGCACGGCGACGATAGGGGCTCAGATGGCTGGTCAGCACACCCTCGCCGAAACCGAGCGTCAGGTTTTAGAGCGTCTGTCGCACATGAACCTCGACTTTCAGGCCATGGCCGTTACCTCAAACCTGTTCAGGGCCGCGAGCGCGGTTCGAAACCACCTTGAGCGCACAGTCTTGGCTGCCACCGGAATTTCTTGGACCGCCTTCGTGGTGCTCTGGGTCACCTGGATCTGGGAGCCCATCGAGACTCGGCAGATTGCCGACGAAGGTGGCTTCTCGAAGGCGACTCTCACCGGAGTATTGAACACCCTCGAGGGTCGCGGTTACCTAACCCGCGAGAAGAGCAAGGATGACGGCCGCCTGGTCTTGGTTTCGCTAACCGATAGCGGTCGCAAGCTGATGGACACCCTGTTTCCGGAGTTCAACAAGCAGGAGCAGAAAATCTCGAGCGTTGTCGATTCGAAGAATCAAACTCTGTTTGCCGACATGCTTCGTGCCATAACCGCATTCACCGAAGCGCAGTAGCCGCTATACCTTTTCGGCTTTAGCCGCTTCGCTGACAAACCTCTTGAAGATGTTGGCCTGCTCGTGCTCGGTGGTCCAGTTGTCTTCCGGGTGCCACTGCAAACCGAAGGCCCATCCGCGAGATTTGATCGACACGGCTTCGATTGTGCCCTCTGCCGAACGCGCGATTACCTCGAGCCCATCACCCAGTCGGTCGAGCATTTGGTGGTGGTAGCAACTCGACTCAACGACGTGCTGGGTCAAGCCCAGATCGGCCCCGTGCGACTCGATGGTTACGTCGTGAACGTGATGGCGGTGCGGCTCATCCATGTGCTGCACCAAGGTGCCGCCGGTTGCCACGTTAACAATCTGGGTGCCGCGGCAAATCGAGAGCAACGGAACCCCACGCTCGATGGCCCACTTGGCAAGACTTATGTCGGCTGCATCCTGCAAATCGTCGACGCCATAGATCTCTTCGCTGGTTGACTCTTGACCATAGGTGCGCGGGTTGAC
>CAIKYE010000068.1 GCA_903831585.1 uncultured Micrococcales bacterium
CGGGGTTGGTCTGTTTGCCAGTGCTTTGGCTTCGCGCTTCGGCAACGAGACTCGCGTCACCACGGTTGAGGCTTTCAAGCGCGCCACCGAAGATGCCACTCTCAACATCGCCGACATGACAAAGGCCAAGGCGGTTTGCGCTCAGGTCGATCGATTCTTGCAAGACCAGCAGCGAGCCATGGCCACCGGAGCTTCATTCAAGGATGCGACTGTCGTGCTCGACCCTCCTCGTGCCGGTGCCGGAGCCAAGGTTGTTGGGCTGCTGCTCGACCTTGCCCCAGCACACATTGTTTATGTCGCCTGCGACCCGGTTGCTCTGGCTCGAGACCTGAAGGCCTTCTTGGCTGGGGGCTACGAGATTGCCACGATGCGGGCTTTCGACCTGTTTCCACACACCCATCACGTTGAAGTGGTGGTTTCGCTAGTTCGAAAGTAACAAGCCGGTTTCATTGCCCCACTTTCAAGGGCCAAGTGTCTCAGGGGTGTCCTAGTCTTCTAAAGATGCGGAACCTGCCGAAACTTGATTCTGTGCCCTACGCAGCCGGGCGCATCGACGAACTATTGGCAAAGATTTTTTCAGTTTCTGCGATCGTTCTATCAATCGACGTTTTTCGCAACGGGCTTTCGCAGTTGCAATACATCAATCCGATTTGGCTTTACGTGTATTCAGCCGCGCTAATGGTTTCTTTGATAGGTGCTCTGGCTTCGGCATTCTGGTTCGGTCACATGAAGATCTGGTATCGAGCGATAGTTTTCAGCACGCTTGCCGCCATGGTCACCTGGCCGTTTCAAGTCGCCGAGACATTTGCTTTGCCGATGCATTTCAAGCCTTACATTTGGTGGGCGGTCGGCTTCGCAGCACTTGCTGCGGCCGGAGCCTTCAAGAATAGAACTGCAATTGCTTTTCTCGTTCTCATGCCTGCAATTTGGCTCTTAATTCTCACCTCAGAATATGGCGGCGCAGAGAGTTTCAATCGCGCGCTCGAGGATGCGCTCTACAGTTTCTTTTTCTCGGGTTCGATAGCAGTGTTGGTTATGTTCTTGCGACACCGTGCAGCTGAGGTCGATAGCCAGTATGCAGCTCTAGCTAGAACAAGACTCGAGCGAGCTTTTCTTGATGTTGTTGAACTTGAACGCACCAAGGTCAATTCGATCGTGCACGACAGTGTGATTGCCGCCCTTGACTCGGCCGCCGAAGCGAATTCTGAAGAGCAAAGACTTGAAGCGGCAAACCTGGCGAGTGAGGCAATTGGTCGCCTAGAACGAGAGTCTGATCGAGATCCGATGGCTCGCAATCAGATTTCTTCGCAGGTCTACTTTGAGAGCCTTAAGGCTTCAATCGAACGCCGCAGCAAGTTTGTTTTGGTCAAAGTCAAATCTCGAGTCGATGTCGCGATTCCTTTTGAGATTGCGGTCGGCATGGCCGAGGCAACATTTCAGGCGATAGTTAACTCGCTCGAACACGCCCCAAAAGCCACCATTCGAGAAGTCGTCATGTCATCGACGAGAAACTCCATCAAGATGGTGGTGCTCGACGATGGACCAGGGTTCAGAATGTCAACTATTCCGAGAAACCGCCTCGGAATTCGGATTGCCATTTTTGAACGGCTCCAGAGCCTCGGGGTCAAGGCGAAGCTAAAAACTGCACCCGGCGAAGGCACAACCTGGGTGTTTGAGTTGGTGATCTCATGATTCAGGTCTCAAGGCTCTGGCTCACCGTTATTTCGCTCACGTTCGGCTTATTCATGGGCATTGTCGGTTTCTTTCGCTATGAAAACTTTCACGATTTTTACTGGGTGATCTCTGCGAGCTCGTTCTATTTCATTTGCCTGCTCATGACAACCGTGGCATTCAAGTCTGATCGACTTCCAACCTGGGCAGCCTGCTTGAATGTGGCAGCAGCAATTTACATTCCGATAGTTGTGCACAGCACACACATCGGTGACGTTGTTGGAGACCAGGACACCTGGTATGTCACGGCGTTGGCTCTTATCTTTGGCGCGATGGCAGTTCGAGAGCAATTGCGCCTGGCGATATTTGCGACCATAATTCTCGTTTTGCAGGTGCTGATTCTTGGCGGTGCCGACTTCGTTGCTCAAAGCGGCTTGGCCGGAGCAGTGATGCTGGTTATTTCGGCGATTGCAATTTCATTCGGACTTAAAAAGTCGGAAAGAGAGATTAAGCAGTTTCAAGAGCAGGCCATTCGTGAACGAGAAGAAATCCTAATTGTCGAAAGCGCTCGAGAAGAGCATCGAGAGCGAATCAGCGAAGCGATTGAGAAAGCAATTCCAACACTCAGACAGGTTACCGAGTCGAGCAAACTGACTAAATCTGAACGTGAAAATGCTTCAGACCTAGCCCAGCAACTCGAAGACAATATATCGGGTGGCAGGCTGATGACCGAGCACCTCAAGCAGTCGGTAGCAGCTGCGAGAAAACGACAAATTGAGGTGACGCTGATTGATGAGACTGAGGTCGGCAGCAACTTCGATTACGCAGACCTTCTCGAGTTGGCTGTCGCTGCCATCGATTCGGTCGAAGTCGGTCGAATAAAACTGGTGGCCGCGAATGACGAGAGCTACCTGCTTCGCTTAACGGTGACGAGGCCGGGAGTTGTTACTCCCGACCTCGACCTAAAACTTGGCGAACGCCAAACAGATTAGCTAACCGAGCAGCGCCTTCTTAAGGGTGTCGAGACCTAGACCACCAAGGTTGAGTGCTTCGCGGTGAAACTCCTTGATATCGAATGTGCCGACGCGCTTGGCGGCATACTCGTTGCGAATCTGCTCCCAGATGCGCTGACCAATCTTGTAGCTCGGAGCCTGTCCTGGCCAACCGAAGTAGCGGTGCACTTCAAAGTTGATGAACTCTTTGCTCATGTTGACGTTCTTGCCCATGAAGTCGAGTGCATAGTCGAAGTCCCACTTGCCGGTGCCGTCGAGCCTTGGCTTGCCAAGGTGCACGCCCAGGTCGAGCACAACGCGAGCCGCACGCATGCGCTGGCCATCGAGCATACCTAGGCGGTCGCCCGGGTCATCCAAGAAGCCAAGGTCTGCCATCAAGCGCTCTGCATAGAGTGCCCAGCCCTCGCCGTGACCAGACGACCATGAGGCCAAGCGACGCCAAGAGTTAAGTTCGGCACGGTTGTAAACCTGCTGCGCCACTTGAAGGTGGTGACCCGGAACTCCCTCGTGATAGACGGTTGTGGTTTCACGCCAGGTGTCGAATTCGGTAACACCTTCTGGCACTGACCACCACATGCGACCCGGGCGACTGAAGTCATCGGTTGGGCCGGTGTAGTAGATCGCTCCACTGTTGGTTGGCGCAATCATGCACTCGAG
>CAIKYE010000069.1 GCA_903831585.1 uncultured Micrococcales bacterium
ATGTCTATTACCTATGCAATCGGAACTCTGGTTGGTTCGGTTCACTTCTAACTTCGATAAACTCGCCTTGTGAGCAAGTACGAAAAGGTTGATGTCGCCCTAATCGGTGGCGGAATTATGAGCGCAACGCTCGGAGCCTTGCTGAAGCATCTAAACCCAAAGTTTAAAATTGCAGCCTACGAGCGTCTTGAGTCGGTGGCTCTGGAGTCCTCGAATCCTTGGAACAATGCCGGCACAGGCCACGCTGCTCTCTGTGAATTGAATTACATGCCAGATTCTAAAGATGGCTCGTTGCCTAACCCCGCGAAGGCAATTGAGATAAATGAGCAGTTTCAATTGAGCCGACAGCTTTGGGCTTCCTTCGTGAAATTGCGAATTCTCGGATCGCCGGAGACATTCATTCACTCGACCCCACACATGACCTTCGTTCGCGGTGCGAAGAACGTTGATTACCTGCGCAGACGCGCTACAGTCCTGGCAAAACAGCCGCTATTTTCTGGTTTCGAGTTTTCGACAAGCTACACAAAAATCGCTGCCTGGGCACCACTCTTAATTGAAGGTCGCGATCGAAACGAGCAAATTGCTGCAACTCGAATTGCATCTGGAACAGACGTTGACTTTGGTGCCGTAACCAATCAGCTCTTCGATTTTCTTGCGAAGAAGGGCACTGTTGTGCAAGTGAACTCCGAGGTCGTCTCTTTGAGACGGGTCAACGAAGGTTGGCACTTGACCATTAGAGACACAAAAACCGGCACAAAAAGATATGTGCAAGCCGGGTTTGTCTTCGTTGGTGCCGGCGGTTGGGCGTTGAAGCTTCTCCAGAAGGCAGGTATCCCTGAAGCCAAGGGTTTCGGCCTATTTCCGGTTAGTGGCTCATTCCTTCGAACTGACAAGCCAGAACTGGTAGCCAGCCATAGGGCCAAGGTTTACAGTCAAGCGTCGGTTGGTGCACCACCGATGTCGGTTCCTCACCTGGATAGCCGAATCGTCGACGGAAACGGAAGCCTTCTTTTTGGACCATACGCGGGTGCAATACCAAAATTCTTGAAGCAGGGTTCGGTTCTCGATTTGCCCTTGACCATCAGACTTTCAAACATTCGACCGTACCTATCAGTGGCATTGAAGAACATCTCGCTGATCAAGTATCTAGTCAAAGAACTCGCCAAGTCGAAGAGTAAACAATTCGAATCACTTCGAGAATTTATGCCTAACGCAGAACCAGCAGACTGGAAGTTGATAACCGCTGGCCAGCGTGCGCAAGTTATAAAGCGCGACGCAAAAGGTAACGGAACACTTCAATTTGGCACAGAGGTTGTCACATCCGCCGATGGCTCAATTGCCGGATTACTTGGCGCTTCTCCAGGAGCTTCGACCTCGGTTCACATCATGCTTGAGATTCTCAAGAAATCGTTCGAAGCCGATTTTGACAAATGGTCACCTCAATTGAAGAAACTCATTCCATCACTCGGAATTGAGCTCAACCGAGATCCAAAAATGGCCAAGAAGATAATGGCCGATACAGCCAAGACGCTAAAGCTTAAGGGCTAACGAATCCCTGCTGGCGCACCGACCCGAGAGGCTCGTAATCGCCAATTTGATAGCTTAGTTTTCCAGCTGCCCAGTAAACGTCAATGTATGCATTGACATCTAGTTCATCTTGGTTGCGACAGGTGAACCACCGACCCGAAGACTCACGCCACCCGTCAGCCGCGTACGAATCAAACAATTCAGCACTACTGTTCGTGCGTTGAATGTACCTGCCGTGCAATTGGTCGACGTAGAAATTTCTGTAGTCGAAGTCGGCGGTTTCGAGTTTCATCGTAAAACCATCAAGCCAACTTGGATACACCTTGAAGTCAGAAACCTTGCAGTATCCGCAAAGGGCCGAAACATCATCTGACATCAACATCGTTTTTGGGCAGGCGATGATCGCAGGTTGTCCGGCAAAACTCAGCCTTGAATCGTTCATCAACTTGCGTTCTAATGCGACACCATCAACGCCGTGAAAGCCCGCCGATTTCATAATTGTGGGAATAGCTGGTTCGGCCTTTGGCAGATTTGAGACGATGTTGAGCGCTAGTAACGGAACCGTAATGGCTAGAAGCGTGATGACCAGGGATCTTATGTTTCGCACGCTTTGCCTCCGATGAGGTGGACTGGTGGACGATACTGGGTTCGAACCAGTGACCCCTTCCATGTCAAGGAAGTGCGCTACCACTGCGCCAATCGTCCGTGCTGTGTTTCGAGGTGAAGACGGGATTTGAACCCGTGTAGACGGCTTTGCAGGCCGCTGCCTCGCCTCTCGGCCACTCCACCGTGCTTGAACACAAGAAAACCTGTGGTCTGCGAGCGGATGACGAGATTCGAACTCGCGACCCCAACCTTGGCAAGGTTGTGCTCTACCAACTGAGCCACATCCGCATATCTTGTTTCCAAGACCTCGCTACTCTAACCCAAAAAACGGGAATTTCGCAACATTGGCTTAGCCTTTAGGCGTGCATACCATTGGCCAACAGAACCCGATTGAGGTCATTCTTGCCGTTTGTTTTGTGCTCGTGGCTTTCGCCGCCCTGATCGGAACCTTCGTCCTCGCGTTTGCTTACGTTTATTCGAACGTCTTCGAAAAGTGGCCCGAATACTCGAACCTACGCAAGGTTCAAGTAGTTAGAAACATCTCGGTCACGCTTCTGATTATCGCGATTCTGATTTGGTTGGCATCGAATCGTTTCTAACCGCGATCAGCACCAAACGCGTAGGCGTCTTCACCATGCACCACTGTGTCAATGCCGGCGATTTCATCCTCTGCTTTAACCCTGAAGCCAATTGTCTTCTCGATGAGGAAGCCGATTACAAGCGCAAGCACGAAGCTGTAGACCAATACCGCTACTGCGCCTAGAGCCTGCATTGCTAGCTGGTGGAAGCCAAAGCCGAAGGCAGCACCGACTCCATTGCCGAAGAAGCCAATCCAAAGAGTTCCAACGAATCCACCAACCAGGTGAATTCCCACGACATCTAGAGAATCGTCAAAGCCAAGTGCAAACTTCAAATCAATTGCCATGGCGCAGAGAGCTCCGGCAACCAGTCCAAGCGCTAACGCCCAGACCGGGTCGAGGCTAGCGCAAGCTGGAGTGATTGCAACTAGGCCAGCGACGGCACCCGACCCAGCACCGATTGAGGTTGCCTTGCCGTGCTTGAGTTTCTCTACGAGAATCCAACCGAGCATTGCCGCAGCCGGAGCACCGATTGTGTTAATGAAGGCGAGCGATGCGACACCGTCAGCGGCGACCGCAGATCCGGCGTTGAAGCCGAACCAGCCAAACCAAAGAAGTGCAACACCTAGCAAGGTGAGGGGAACGTTGTGTGGCTGATTGATTCCCTTGCTGAAACCGAAACGCTTTCCTAAAACAATCGCGAGTGCTAATCCAGCCGCACCAGCGTTGATGTGAACAGCCGTTCCTCCAGCGAAGTCAATTACACCCAAGTTGTAGACGATCCAACCGCCGTCGGTCATCTTTCCGTCAACCATTGTGAAGTTGAAAACCCAGTTGGCGACCGGAAAGTAGACGATGGTTGCCCAAACACCGGCAAACACCATCCACGCGCCGAATTTTGCCCTGTCGGCGATTGCGCCAGAGATCAGCGCAACGGTAATGATCGCGAAGGTTGCTTGAAATGCTACGAAGGCCAGTGAGGGAAAGCTTGTGCCAGATGCAAACAAGCCACCTTCAGTCGGATTAGCGGAATCCTTCACCTGTTGGGTGAGTCCTAGGAAGTTCGTGTCAATTCCGAACCAGCCATCGATTCCGAGAAAGCTCTCGGTTCCCCCATTTGAGAAAGAAATCGCATAGCCGTAGAGGACCCACAACACGGCAATTAGCCCGAGAGACCCGAAACTCAGCATCATCATGCTGACAACGCTCTTGGCCTTCACCATGCCGCCATAGAAGAATGCAAGACCCGGCGTCATTAGCAAGACGAGAGCTGCTGATACGAGAATAAATGCGGTGTTTCCCTGGTCCATTTGAAACCTCTTTCGTTGACTGCGATTAGTCAAAGAATTGAGCGTCTAGGTTTCGAAAACATGGGAAAAATGTTTCGAAATTGTAAAACTTCGAAACAATGGACCGACGGCTATCAGGTCTCTAAAGACCCAGTGCTCCGAGTCTCGAAATTGCTCGCTGATACTTTTTCTTGTACCCGCCGGCCACGTGATCGGCTCTAAAAACTTTGGTTAGGTCGATGCCAGAGCCCCGAACTGCAACTTGCATCTCATACGCCCGGTCGATGAAGCTCACGAAGCGCAGAGCAGCCGCCTGGTCATCTAGAACGTGGGCTCCCAATAGACCGACTCGCTCAACTCCCTCGAGAAGCAACCCGTACTTTGACGGATGGACCTTAGCGAGATGATTGAGCAGATCGTCGAATCCGTCGATTGAGGCCGTGGTTGCCTTCGCAAGCCACTGTTCAATTTGTTTGTCGGTTCGGGTTTCGAGGTCGACCGTGAGGGGTCTGTGTCTATGGTCTTCTCCGTCAATTCTTAGAATGAGAAATCTTTCAGAGATTCCGTGTATTTCTCTGGCGAAGTCATCGGCTGCAAAGCGCCCTTCGCCAAGGGCGGTAGGAGGAGTGTTAGATGTCGCAGCAAACTTGACGCCACCCTGAGTCAATTCGTTCAATAGTCTCGACATGATCATCGTGTCACCTGGATCATCGAGCTCAAACTCATCGATGCATATCAACTTGTACTTCGACAGCGCTTCACGGGCGTTTGCAAAACCGAGTGCACCGATCAGGCTCGTGAATGCAATGAAAGACCCAAATGCCTTCTTGCCTTTGAACTCGTGGAAAACGGCTGCGAGCAAATGAGTCTTACCGACTCCAAAGCCGCCATCGAGGTAGATTCCAAAAGCCTCTGGTGCAGAATCTGAGCGAGAGAACAGAGATCGCTTAGAGGTTTTTCCCGAAGCGAAGTCTTGCGCAGCACTAGAGGCCAGTGCTTGAGACGCAAACTCACTGTGCGGAATGTAGTTGGTAAACCTGGCCTCCGCAAACTCCCGGGGAGGCACAAGGTCTGAGAGCAACCGAGAGGTCGTAGGACTCGGATTGCGGTCTAGAAGCGACAGAAAGTCGCCGATTTTTGCCAATTCTTACCTCAGGTCTAGCGTGATGGGCTTTATTTGTTTAGCCTAGATGAGTAGCGCCCAAATCTTCGCAGAAGGACCCACAATGCCGGTTTCAATAGATCAAGACCCGAAAATCCAAGATTACGCAAATCCTCAAATGTTGGTCTCGACAACCTGGCTTGCCGAGAACCTTTCGAACCCAAACGTGGTTGTCGTCGAGTCAGATGAAGACCTTCTGCTTTACGCCACCGGCCACATACCAGGGGCGGTAAAGATTGACTGGCACACAGATCTCAACCACGCGGTTTTGCGCGATTACCTCAGCGGCGAGGATTTCTCCGCACTGTTATCTCGTGGCGGAATCAGCCGCGACACAACCGTAATTCTTTATGGCGATAACAAAAACTGGTGGGCTGCTTATGCGCTTTGGGTTTTCAAGTTGTTTGGTCACCCCGATGTGCGACTTCTTGACGGAGGTCGAGAATTGTGGATTGCCGAGGGGCGAGAGCTAACCACAGATGCCACAGTAAGCGTTAAGACTGATTACCCCGTAATCGAAAGAGACGACAGTCTTTACCGTGCATATCGAGATGATGTTCTCGCGCATCTAGGTAAACCGCTCATCGACGTGCGCAGCCCTGCGGAATACACCGGTGAACGCACACACATGCCAAATTATCCCGAAGAGGGAGCACTTCGCGGCGGTCATATTCCAGGCGCGGCTTCGATTCCCTGGTCGAAGGCTGCCAATGACGATGCAACCTTTAGACCATTCGCACAACTGAAAGAGCTTTACATCGACAACGAGAAGTTTGATCCGTCGAAAGAGCTAATCGCATACTGCCGCATTGGGGAACGTTCGAGCCACACCTGGTTCGTGCTCAAGTATCTTCTTGGTTTCGAGAATGTGAAGAACTACGACGGATCCTGGACTGAGTGGGGCAGCCTCGTCGGCGTTCCGATAGTCAAGGGCGCAGAACGCGTCTAAGCAGCCGTGGCTATAACAGAACGAGCGCAGCTAATCGCTGACGACTTTGCTGCACTGCGAGGCAACGAGAAGCTCGAGCTACTCATTGAGATCTCAGAGAATCTTCCTGAACTTCCGGAGCGATACCTATCACACCCAGAATTGCTCGAGAGAGTCGAAGAGTGCCAATCCCCCGTCTACCTCTTCGTTGAAGTGAATGACGGGTCGGTGAGTCTCTATCTGACAGCGCCAAGAGAAGCGCCAACAACAAGAGCGTTTGCCGGCATTCTTCACGCAGCACTAGATGGACAATCGAGCAACACAGTTCTTAACTTCGACGATGATTACCCGAGCATGCTCGGCATCACGGAACTGGTGAGCCCACTGCGCATGCGAGGAATCAGGGGCATGCTAGCTCGAATAAAGCGACAAGTTGCAGAAAAGCAAAATTGACTCTAACCATGCCTCAGGTATTAGACACCTTCAGTCGCAAGACTGGTGTTCAACTTGTCATGGTTATCGACGTCGATCTTCAAACTTCGGGTGTTAGCAAAACCAGCAACGACGTTTCTAATGAACTAGATAGGGCTCTACTCCTTCGTCTGCGCGGGTTATCAGACATTGCAATTACGGATGTCGCCACCGCAAGTCTTGAGACGTACAAGTCATCGCGACTTTTGCCGATTGAGGTTTGGTCGAAGTCTGGCAATTTCAGAGACTTAGTCTCGATAGCCCCGGCCGAAGGAAGACGCGGCTTGCGTCTGCGAACCGTCACAGACCTGAATGCGACAATCCGAGAACTACTTGAGGACTATGAGTCAATACTGCTCGAATCAGGATTCACTCTGACCAAGCAACTAGCGCAACAACAACTGATCGACCATGCCGCCGTCACGGTTACAGGAGCAACTGATGTGGATTCGGCGCTGAATTCGCTCACTAAATTCTCTCGATTGGCAGGTCTCGAATATCTCAAATTCGAGAGCCATGTTTGGCTCGAGAACACGCTATTCGCTCGCTTTCAACGATGAATCGGCGTGGCACGACCTCGTCGTCGGCTATCGAACCTAACCTTGATGCGTGAGCGAAGACGAACTAGAACTTATGCCGGCAGACGTGCAGTCGGCTCTGCTCTCTATTCGAGCTGCAACTAATCGCGAGGAACTAGACATCGAGCAGATTGATGCTCCCACTGGTATAGCCGAGCATTCAATCGCATTTGCAGCTGTGGTCAAGAGCGAAAACTCCGACCTAGCAGGATCCCTTGGAACCGGTCGTTTCGTTATGTTTTGGTCTTCAGAGCCACAGGAGAATTGGACCACCAATTTCAGAATTGTTATTTTCGCAAGATCACCACTGGAATCGAACATTGCGTCTGAAGCAGATAGTACCGATGTGACCTGGGACTGGTTAACCGACGCCCTGGCCATCGCCTCGGCAGAGCACTCAGCGCTAGCGGGTACAACAACCAGAATTGTTTCTAGCGGCCACGGCATGATGTCAAGCGAGGCCGATCACGCAGAGATTGAACTTCGTGCGAGCTGGTCACCCCATGGAACCGACATCGGCAGACATTTCGCTGCCTGGCAAAACGTAGTCAGCGTCATGTCTGGTTTTACGCTCACTCCGGGAGTTGGCGAAGTTCATAGGTAATGATTGAAGAGTCCGTCGCTCCCCTGCTTAAGCCCCGAAGACCAGCAGTTTTTATCGACACAGAGGCAAAACTTGCTGAAGCGTGCGCACAGCTGCAACACGAGAGTGGAGCTTTCGCTATCGACGCCGAACGAGCCTCTGGTTTCAAGTATGGCCAACGGGCATATTTACTTCAGGTTGCAAGAGCCACGGGAAACATTTACCTGATTGACCCGGCAACGATATCACCTTCGTTCGACCCTGCAGATTTCAACGGCCTAGCCCGTGTTCTAGCAAGCGACATTTGGCTTTTGCACGCAGCCACCCAGGATCTGCCATGTCTGGCAGAACTGGGTCTGGTGCCAACGAAGATCTTTGACACAGAACTTGGCAGTCGAATCGTCGGATTACCTCGGGTTGGCCTTGGTGCGGTGGTTGAGCACTACCTAGGACTCGCACTAGCCAAAGAACACTCCGCGGTCGATTGGAGCAAGAGACCGCTCGATGCATCCTGGTTGCAATACGCGGCGCTTGATGTCGACGTTCTTCACGAACTTGCGACGCAACTTGAGAACGACTTGAAGCAGAACGACAAACTCGACTGGGCGCTAGAGGAATTCGAGCACCTGCTTGGCTTCAAGCCAAAGCCAGAGAATCCAGAGCGCTGGAGAACTATTACCGGATTGCACGAGGTGAAAGCCCAGCAGGGACTAGCGGTAGCCCGAGCTATTTGGCGAGCCCGTGAGTCACTAGCAATGAAACTGGATGTTGCCCCGGGACGACTGATTCCGGACTCGTCGATAAGTCATGTTTCGAAGACCATGCACAAAACCCGCCCGGAACTCGCCAGTGATAAAGCCTTTGCAGGCAGGGCGTCTCGAAGCTACTTAGACACCTGGTGGAGCGCTTTAGAAGAAGGTCGGGCAGAAAGAGAACTTCCACCACTGAAGCTTGCGAACTCTGGAATTCCAAACCATCGAAGTTGGCCGGCTCGCTGGCCCCAGGCTAACCAAAGACTCATCTGCGCCCGTCACAATTTGTCAAACTTGGCGAAAGAGTTGTCAGTGCCGCTAGAGAATCTGATATCTCCAGAATCAATACGGCAAATTTGCTGGATAGAAAGAGAAGAAGCCAGCGAAGATCAAATTCGTGAGGAACTCAAAGGTCTCAAAGCTAGATCTTGGCAAATTGAATTGATAACGCAAGTTATTTGTGAATCAATTCAGCAGAGCCCAAATTTCAAATTACCGAGTGTTGAACCCGAGACCACCACTGACGATTAGAAATTTAGCTTTGACGAATCGTCTTCTGCCAGAGGTCTTGCGTAGGGAACCTTAGCGCCAAGAACCTGGGCGACAATGTCTCTCGCGATAGTCTGTGCGTTCAAACCAACTCGATCCAGAATTTCATCTCTGGTTGCGTGTTCGAGGAACTCATCAGGTAGCCCAACTTCGTTCAACGCTGTGTCAACCTGTGCCGCGCGCATGGCCTGGCGAATTCGAGTTCCGATTCCCCCGACTCGAATTCCATCCTCAATCGTGACAACAAGTCGGTGCTTTGCAGCAAGCTCAACAACGGTTGTCGCAACCGGCACAACCCAGCGTGGATCGATAACCGTTGCACCAATACCCTGAGCAGCTAGCAATTGCGAAACCTGCAACGCGATCTTGGCCATAGATCCAACTGCCACGAGCAACACATCTTTAGACGCACTCTCGAAAAGAACATCGACGCCGTCATCGAGCCTCCTAAGCGCAGAAATGTTTTCGTCAACTGATCCCTTGCCGAAGCGAACAAGAGTTGGTGCATTTTCTATTGCAACAGCTTCACCGAGAAGTTCTCTCAACAGATTGGCGTCACGAGGCGCTGCTATCCGAATGTTGGGCACAACTTGAAAAATAGCGAGGTCCCAAACTCCGTGATGGCTGGCTCCGTCGGGCCCGGTCACACCAGCCCTGTCTAAGACGAACGTCACTCCCTCTTTGTGCAGGGCGACATCCATGAGCACCTGGTCGAGCGCTCGATTCATGAACGTGGCGTAAATGGCAACCACGGGGTGTAAGCCGCCAAATGCCATGCCAGCGGCCGACGTTACCGCGTGTTGTTCTGCGATACCAACATCGAAGACCCGGTCCGGGAATCTCTTGGCAAACTCGCCAAGCCCTACTGGGTTCAG
>CAIKYE010000070.1 GCA_903831585.1 uncultured Micrococcales bacterium
ACCGCTCTGCTGCTCTGCATTAATCACTTCAATCACGTCTTCGAGAGTCAGCGGCTCAAAGTAAAGCCGATCGCTGGTGTCGTAGTCGGTAGAGACGGTTTCGGGGTTGCAGTTGATCATGATGGTTTCGTAGCCGGCATCGCGCAGAGCGAATGATGCGTGAACACACGAGTAGTCGAACTCGACGCCCTGGCCTATACGATTTGGTCCAGAACCAAGAATTACTACCTTGCGCCTACCCGAAGGCGAGACTTCGGTCTCTTGCTCGTAAGTGCTGTAATAGTAAGGGGTTTCAGCTGGAAACTCACCGGCACAGGTATCTACCGTCTTGAATACCGGTCGTAAGCCTGTTGCGTGACGCTGAGCCCTAACCTCTGCCTCGGTTATGCCTCGCAACTGAGCAATCTGAATGTCGCTGAAGCCATGCTCTTTGGCTAGTTTGATTTCATCGGTGCCGAGTTGCGCAGCGTTTGAAACCGTGTCAGCTACCTCGTTGATCAAGATCATCTGGTCGATAAACCAAGGGTCAATTTTGGTCGACTCGAACACTTCGGCATTTGTTGCCCCGGCGCGCAGAGCCTGTTGAACGGCAACTATGCGGCCATCGGTAGGTACCTTGATCTCCTCAAGAAGCGATCTCTTGTCGCCCGGCTCTCCAGTCCAGTGGAATGACGATCCGCGACGTTCAAGACTTCTCAGTGCCTTTTGTAGTGCCTGGGTGTAGTTACGTCCGAGCGCCATGGCCTCGCCAACCGATTTCATGGTGGTGGTCAGGGTCGGGTCAGCGGCCGGAAACTTTTCGAAGGCAAATCTCGGAACTTTGACAACTACGTAGTCGAGAGTTGGCTCGAAGCTCGCCGGTGTCACTTTCGTGATGTCGTTTGGTATCTCGTCAAGCGTGTACCCGATAGCAAGTTTTGCGGCAATCTTTGCAATCGGGAATCCGGTGGCTTTTGAAGCTAGAGCCGATGATCGAGAAACACGAGGATTCATTTCAATGACGATTACTCGCCCGTCGACAGGATCAACGGCAAATTGAATGTTGCATCCTCCGGTATCGACACCCACGTCACGGATGATCTGAATGCCAATGTCTCTGAGATTCTGATACTCCCTATCGGTGAGAGTGAGAGCCGGAGCCACCGTGATTGAGTCTCCGGTGTGGACGCCAACCGGGTCAACGTTCTCGATTGTGCAGACAACGACACAGTTGTCGTTTTTGTCTCGCATTAGCTCGAGCTCGTATTCCTTCCATCCGAGAATTGATTCTTCAAGCAGCACCTCTGTGGTCGGACTAGCCTGCAGGCCCGCAGTGGCGATTCTGATCAAATCTTTTTCGTTGTATGCAAAACCCGAGCCGAGCCCACCCATTGTGAAAGAAGGCCTGACCACAAGCGGGTAACCGAGAACTTCAGCGCCTGCAAGCACCTCTTCGATGTTTTTAGTGATGACCGACTTGGCAACATCTGCTCCAGCATCTAGAACGAGCTGCTTAAAGATTTGCCTGTCTTCACCCTTTTTGATTGCCTCAATTTTGGCTCCGATGAGTTCCACGCCGTACTTCTCGAGTATTCCCAATTCGTCAAGCGCCATAGCGGCGTTTAGAGCGGTTTGACCTCCAAGGGTAGGCAAAATCGCGTCTGGACGCTCTTTGATAATGATCGACTCGATCACCTCGGGAGTAATTGGCTCGATGTAGGTTGCGTCTGCAAAGTCTGGGTCGGTCATAATCGTGGCCGGATTTGAGTTGATCAGGATTACCCTGATGCCCTCTTCTTGCAGAACTCTGCAGGCCTGAGTGCCTGAGTAGTCAAATTCGCAGGCCTGACCAATCACGATCGGGCCCGAGCCGATGACTAGAACACTCTTTATGTCGCTGCGCTTTGGCATTATTTGGCCTTCTTGTTGGTGTTGATGAGGTCGACGAGTCGGTCAAAGAGATAGTTGCTATCGTGTGGACCAGCAGCTGCTTCGGGGTGGTACTGAACCGAGAAGGCCGGTATCTCTAAGCATTCGAGTCCTTCGACACAATCGTCATTAAGCGAAACGTGAGACACGCGAACCGCTCCGTAACCATTTGCGCTTACCAGACCATCGAGACCATCCGTTTTGACTGCGAACCCGTGATTGTGGGCGGTAACCTCCACCTTTCCGGTCGTGCGGTCCATAACCGGCTGATTGATGCCTCGGTGACCGAACGGCAACTTATAGGTATCGAATCCGAGCGCGCGCCCGAGCAACTGATTTCCGAAGCAGATTCCAAAGAACGGCACTCTCTTGTCGAGAACCTCCCGCAAGACTTTAACCTGGCTTTCAGCAGCCTCAGGGTCACCGGGTCCGTTCGAGTAGAAAACGGCATCGGGATTGTTTGCAAGCAATAACTCAGCCGAGACATCCGCTGGAAAGACCTCAACGGTTAAGCTTCTTGCCAACATGTGCTCGATCGTTGACCTCTTGATGCCAAGGTCAACAATTGCTACCGTTGCGATGCTCTCTGTCGTTGGTCTCTCGATGTAGCTCACGGATGTGCTCACCACGCTGCTCAGTGATTGGCCAGCCATCTTCTTAGCGCCCCGAACTATGTCGAGCTTGGCAGCCTCGCCAAGCGACGCGTCTTCGCCGCTGAAGATTCCGGCGCGCATAGCCCCGGAGCTTCGAAGGTGGCGGGTTAGCGCCCTCGTATCAATACCGCTTATGCCGACGATTGAGTACTTTAGAAGTTCCTCATCTAGCGAACTCTCGGCCCTGAAATTGCTCACCATTCTTGACGGGTCGCGCACCACGTAACCCGCAACCCAGATTTGATCTGATTCCTCGTCTTGGCTGTTAACACCGGTGTTGCCGATGTGGGGCGCAGTTTGAACCACAATTTGACCAGCATAAGAAGGATCGGTCAACGTCTCTTGGTATCCGGTCATTCCGGTGGCGAAAACCAACTCACCCAGCGTCGTGCCTTCTTTTCCGTATGACGAGCCCTCAAAAACCCGACCGTCTTCGAGAATTAGAATCGCTGA